>DCHH01000010.1:0-4656 GCA_002315625.1 Bacteroidales bacterium UBA1757 | reverse complement strand
CCAGATTATTTCGGGTGAACGCCGCTGGCGCGCCTCCAAGTCCATCGGGCTGAAATCAATACCAGCGTACATCAAAACCGCTCAGGATGATTCCGTAATGGAGATGGCCCTTATCGAGAACATACAGCGCGAAGACCTGAACGCTATGGAAATTGCCCTTGCCTACCAGAAACTACAGGAAATTTACCAGCTCACTCAGGAACAGCTCAGCGACCGTGTGGGAAAGAAACGCGCTACAATCAGCAACTATCTGCGCCTGCTCAAACTGCCCGCCGAAATCCAGATGGGCATCAAGGACAAGAAGATTGACATGGGTCATGCCCGTGCCCTGGTTTCGATGGAGAGCCCAACCGCCCAGCTGGCCATGTACGAAGAGATTCTGAAGAACGGCTACTCCGTCCACCAGGTGGAAGAACTTGTGCGCAAAGCCTCTGAAGAGCCGAAACAGAAGACGAAGAAGAAAAAGGTTTCAGCAGACTACGCCGACCTCCAGAAGATTCTCTCCGTGAAATTCGGCACAAAGGTCCGCCTGTCGGTTGATGAGGACGGTAAGGGCAGTATCAGCATACCCTTCAAAAACGAGAAAAAACTGGAAGAAATCCTGTCGGTTTTTGACAAGATTCAGTAGTTAAATCCTGGAAATGCGTATCCGGTTGCTGTTGTGTTCCTTATTGGCGGTCCTATCCGTACATGGACAGGAAGTAGCTGTTGACTCCATCGCCTCCATACAAAGCGACAGTCTGGTCAATGTAATCAGACAAGACATGGCAATCAACCCTGACACATCGACAATTGCGGCAAGCGACACGGCCGAATTCAAGCCCATAACGCAGAAATCACTTTGGTATGCAGCCCTGTTCCCCGGACTTGGACAGATTTACAACCGCCGCTACTGGAAACTCCCCATCGTGGCCGGGGGTGCAGTCGGTATAACCTACGCTATCACCTGGAACAACAAATACTACGAGGCATACACCTACGCATACCGCGACCTTAACGACAATGACCCCAACACAAACTACCACATCAAGCTGCTGGGTGAAGATGCCGCCTCCAAGTCGTCCCTGATTACAAACCGTCAGCAGACATTCCGCCGGCAGCGCGACCTTAGCATAATCATCGGAGTCCTGTTCTACGGACTATGCGTGCTGGATGCCTACGTCGATGCCGAGCTTTTCAATTTTGACATCACTGACGACATTTCACTTGGGGTAGGCCGTCCAACGACAGATCCGACTACAGCCTTTCCCTCATACGACCAGCAGATCACGCAGGCAACCCCAATCACCCTGTCGTGGCACTTAAACTTCTGACAATACTGATGATACGTTCAATATACTGCCCAATACATAGAAGAAAACTGCCATTCATTCTGCTGTTGCTGACTTGTTTCATGCTATGGTCTGCAACGGTAGATGCTGCGTCTGCCGTTTCCCAGCAGACCGAGACAAAGACCAAGACAGGATTCCTTTCCCGCCTCAAGAGCAACAGCGGCAAGAAGAAAAACCAGGAAACGCCTATTGCAAATACCACAAACATTGTCTCAGAAAGCGTACAAGAAGTCGTTCCAATCGAATTGCCGGAACTTGATTCCACTAATTTCGTAGATGATACGCTTTTGAACGTCTTTGACTACATGGATGCCGTCCTGCCCAAGGATAGCCTTTACTATCAGGCACTGGACAGCACATATTTCAGTCCTCTCGACAGTGCCTACATGGAATGGCTTGCTTGCGGACTAGTACTCAAGGGAGGTGAAAAAGCAACAACACCCACAGACCCATCAACCCCTTCTGACCGGATTTTCCTGAAGCGGATACAGGAGCTTCCCAACATTATTCCTGCCACATACAACCAGATTGTACGCCGCTACATTGATGCCTACACCCATCAACGCCGTATGCAGGTTTCCAAGCTGCTTGCCCTCTCACAGTACTACTTCCCGATTTTCGAGCAGGCACTGGAGGAGAAAGGGCTGCCGCAGGAGCTGAAATACCTGCCCGTCATAGAGTCGGCCCTCAATCCGGCAGCCACCTCACGGATGGGAGCCTCCGGCCTTTGGCAGTTTATGTACAATACCGGAAAAACTCACGGACTTCAGATTAACAGCATGACCGACGAGCGGCGAGACCCCATCAAATCGACATACGCCGCAATGGAATATCTGTCATCACTTTACAACCTTTTCGGCGACTGGAATCTTGCCATAGCCGCTTACAACTGCGGCCCCGGCAATGTCCGCAAAGCCATTGCCCGCAGCGGCGGAAAGCGCAATTTCTGGGATATCTATTTCTATCTGCCGCGTGAAACCCGCAGTTATGTGCCAATCTTCATTGCAGCCAACTATGTAATGACCTACCATGAAGAGCACGGCATCTACCCGGCCGGTATAGAGTTCCCATACCGTACCGACACTATGATGATTGACCAGGCAATGCATTTCAGACAGATTTCCGCCCTGTGCAAAGTGCCGGTCGATGAGCTTGTACTACTTAACCCGCACTTCCGCAACAAGATAGCATACGGGACAAGTGAAAAGAAGGGCATTCTGTACCTGCCTGCCCAATACACAGGAGCCTATATCCATTTCCAGGACAGCATCCCCAAACATAAATCGGGCGAACTTCTGACCAAAGAACTGAACAAACTTCCCCCGGGCTACTCGACCGGCTCGGGTTCGTCATTTGTCTATAGAGTCCGCTCCGGCGACACACTATCGTCAATTGCACGCAGATACCATGTCACAGTCAACCAGCTCCGCAACTGGAACGGCCTGAAAAGTGACCTCCTACGTATCGGACAACGCATCATAATTTATCAGTAAAGTCATGAACGATATTGATGAAAAACAGAGGGTTGAGCAGGCTTTTCAGGAGTTGCTCGATTCCTACCTCAATACGAACCACCGCAAGAAGGTTGATATTATTGAGCATGCCTTCCGCTTTGCCTCTCAGGCCCACGAAGGAACAAAACGACTGACGGGCGACCCATACATTCTCCACCCCATCGCCGTTGCAACAATATGCTGCAAGGAATTGGGACTGGGTTCGACCTCCATATGCGTTGCCCTGCTGCATGAAATTGTCGAGCATACCCCATACACCATTGACGACATCCGTCAGGAATTCGGCGAAAAGATTGCCTCTATGCTTGAAGCCCTCACAAGGATTTCAGGCGGAATCCTCGGCAAAGAGAAAAATTCGGTCCAAAGCGAAAAGTTCCGTACCCTTCTGCTTACCATGTCGGATGACATACGCGTCATCCTGGTCAAGATGGCCGACCGGCTTCACAATATGCGTGCTTTTGAGGCTATCCAGCCGGAAAAACGGATGCTGGTTGCAAACGAAGCACTTTGGCTTTATGCTCCACTTGCCGACAGATTGGGACTTTACAGGATGAAGACCGAAATGGAGAACCTCGCCTTTGTCTATAAGCATCCTGAGGACTATGCCGTGATTGCCAAGAAACTGGAAGAAACTGCCTCACAACGTGATGAAGTCTATGATGCCTTCATTAACCCACTAATAAAGGAACTCGACACCCTTGGTATTCAGTACCGCATCAAGAGCCGCGTCAAGTCTGCTTATTCAATATGGCGCAAAATTAATGATAAGGGGGTTTCGCTTGAGGAAATTTACGATATCCTTGCCGCCAGAATCATTTTTGAGTTACCTCAGAACGATTCCCCACATGCCGGAAAAGTGTGGGAGACCCGTCTGTGCTGGGCAATTTTCGGAGTTGTCTGCAGCCTGTACCGACCTCATCCCGACCGGATACGCGACTGGATTACCAACCCCAAGGCCAACGGCTATCAGGCCCTCCACCTTACTGTGATGGGGCCGAACGGACATTGGATCGAGGTACAGATTCGCAGCGAGCGGATGGATGCTCAGGCCGAAGGAGGATTCGCCGCCCACTGGATGTACAAGGTCGGTGCTCAAGACTCTGACAACGAACTGAACAAGTGGATGGCAACAATCAAGGAGCTTTTGGAGAATCCCGGACCTGATGCCATGGACACCCTCGATACAATAAAGATGAACCTTTTCTCGTCGGAAATCTTCGTCTTTACCCGTACCGGAGAAATCCGTACTCTGGCAGCCGGAGCCACTGTTCTCGACTTTGCCTATTCTATTCACTCCGAGATCGGCAATCGCTGCACAGGAGCAATTGTCAACCACCAGCAGAGGGGCATTGACTACACCCTGCGGAGCGGTGACCAGATTGAGGTGCTCACCTCCGATTGCCAGCACCCGCAAGAGTCATGGCTGTCAATTGTCAAGACTGCCCGTGCCCGCTACCGTGTTCACGCCTTCTTGCGACACGAAAACGAAAAAAAGACACTATGAGACCGCTCATTCTTATATCAAACGACGACGGACTGTACTCCAAAGGGCTGGAGGCTCTGATACAACTTGCCCGGGAGCGGGGTGACGTACTGGTCGTTGTCCCCGACCGGGAACAGTCGGGTTCCTCGACAGGCTTTACTGTCGAATCGCCGCTCCGCCTGAACAAGATCAAAGAAGAGCCAGGACTGACGGTCTATACCCTTAGCGGCACACCGGTTGACTGCATCAAGATTTCCCTGAACATGATTACGAAAGACCGCAAGCCCGACCTGGTGCTGAGCGGTATCAATCACGGATTCAACGGGAC
>DCHH01000067.1 GCA_002315625.1 Bacteroidales bacterium UBA1757 | reverse complement strand
TCAGCTCCTGTTGTAAGAAGTCCCAATTCCGCCTGTGAAGGCATACGGAGACGTCCCTTGGTCGCCCAATATGCAACGTCGCCTGTCTTGGCATTGGTGAAGCTGGTTGTTACAACAGATGCGTCTGCGTCAGAGAACATCTTGCCTGCAATGTCAACAGCCACATTTCCTTTGAGGAAACCGCCGTCGGCAGTGTAAGTAAACTGTTCTGCTATACCTCCGAAAGTGAAATGGTCATAATAAGTATTGTCGGTGGCGACATCTGCACGACCTGTTTGGCCATTATAATCCACGGAATTTTTATTGAACTTCTCACCCTGGTCATAGTAGCGGTACATCCACTGAGCGGAAGCAAGATGCCAGCCAGACTGGAAGCCGTTCTCATCAGGAATAGTCGAATTGTAAGTCAGGTTGCCCAATGCCCAATACAAGTTGCACACACAGGCATATCCCTCCTTGACAGGTTTCTTGTCAATATAGTCAGGAAGAGAATCGACATAGTTCACCACCTTGGCCTTCTGGGTATAAGCAGCGGCCTCGAGAATATCTTTGCTGACCAAAAATTTCCCGGACTTGTTGTATGTTGAGATGTTGTACTGCTGGATAATTCCGACAGGTACGGGAATACAGATCTGCTGTGTTGACTCGGGAGTACTTGCATATATGATGCTGATGCCGGGATTGTCCAAAGCAGTTACGGAAGGAACACCGTTCTCAAGAAGCTCGGAGAGTTTGAGGTTCATCTCACCGCTCAAAATTGATGAAGACTTGACGACAATTTTGCGGGTTGCTGAATTAATGTTCTTGATGGAGAACACTGCATAGCCCATAAGCTGCTGGAGTTCAATCTTATTGCTGTTTTCAATAAGACCGTACATCACGCCGCACTCTGAAGAAATGTCATTTGGAAGGTCAAGTGTGATCTTATCGTTGGCAACGTCAACGTTCTTGGCAGCAGTATAAGGATAGATGATAAGGGTGCCGAGTTCCTTTCCGTCGGGAACGACACCTTTGAAAAATGCCTTGCGGCTCTCGGCCACCTCGCTGTCGATGTAGAAGCACAGCTTGGTACCGTCCGTACAGAAAACTGCAAGGGAGTCATACAACTGCCAACGGGCCTCACCTGAATTGGTGATGGAGGCCTTGGTGCTTGCATTCTGCATACTCAGTTCAAGAGTCACAACGCCGGTCTTCACCAAAGTCGACTCTTCCTGAGTAGGCACGTAGCGGGGGTTCTCTTGAATTTTTCTACAGGAGAACAGAAGCGTTGAAGCACCTATAAGGAATAATAATGCTATTTTTTTCATATTCAAAATCTAATTATTACCGGTATAACCTGGGTTCTGGTCTTTTACAGGATCCATAGCAGGATTGCTGGTAAGTTCGTCTTGAGGGAAAGGCCAAAGTTCATCCTTGCCCCAGTTATAATTCTTGACGTCGTGTTTGCGGGCATTAGATGCCTTGCCGTCAAAGGTCCGGGCAGGATCATAAGTTACAATCCAGCTGTTGTCAATGATTGGCTTGAGGTTGCAGGTTGTCGAATTGTATGCAGGAGCATACTGGACACCCTCAACAGTAGTCATCTTGACAGGAGTTGCATTTATTCCGACTATTGCCTTGAAGGCAACAGGAACTTTATTTGAGTCATAAACGCCGTTCTTGTACATCAGACCGTCATCAGACCAGCGGCGGATATCGAACCAGCGGAAACCTTCGTTGCAGAGTTCAATCTTACGCTCGTAACGAAGAGCCTTGCGGAGTTCCTTGCGGTCAGTCGTTGTAATTGCAGGCATTCCAACCCTTGCACGGATTTTATTAATCTGCTCTTTGGCACGGACAAGATTACCTGTCTCGCTTTCGATATTGGCCTCTGCATCTATGAGGAGAAGCTCGGCGTAACGCATAATGGGAGCGTCAAGCTCATCTTCGTAGCCAGTACCTGTAATCTGGCTGTAATACGTTTTATCAGTATATTTTCTCCAGAGGCAAACCGTACCGGGGCCTGACTTTCCGTTGGGACCGTATTCGGATTTATTGCCGGCGACATCGGAGTTACGCACATATTCTCCTAACACATAGTCCATTACAGTTGTGGCACTCGGTGTACTTGGGGCGAACTGTACGTTCATACAGCGGCTCTGAGGCCTTACGCAGTACAGCTCCAGACGGGGGTCACGGTCTTTCCAGGGCTGTGTCCAGTCATAACCCGAACCTTCATCGGTGATGGCCTTGCCGTTCTTCATCTGGAACGAATCCATCATACCCATTGACGGGCCCCAGGAAGCGGCACCGTTATGGCAGCGGCTCACGTTGGTATAGATGCCTGCGTGAGTATTGGAAGCAGCGAGACGGTTGTACTGAACCGCAAGAATCCATTCTTTAGAACCTGTCTCTGCGGCATAGCCGAACAAAGGCGTGCAGTCAGGTTCACCGTCGGCGTGGGTCGCAGGAAGATTGTTGTAATTCAAAGGCGTAAGAGAATAGTGGCCTTCTGCAAGGTCGAGAGCTTTCTTGGAATACTTGACAGCATCATCCACATAGCCCCACTCAAGACAGATTCTGGCTTTGAGCATATAGGCGCCAACGCGGCCGAAACGGCAGGTTCCCCATTTTGCATATTCCCACTGAACCGGAAGCTTGTCAAGGAGGTCATCATCCAAATCCTTGAGAATCCGCGCAATGACAGAGTCTCTGCCCATTCGGGGATAAGCGTTGTCTTCGAGGGTAAGGCAGTGGTCGATGAAAGGAATTCCACCATATACCTGACAGCCGCGATCGTATACCAAAGCACGGAGGAGAAGACCCTCAGCCTTGAATTGATAATAAACGTCCGGATCCGTCAATGTAGGTTTGATGTTGTCAAGCTTGTCAAGCACGAGGTGTACACGGCCTGCAAGTTTATAAATACGCTTGTAGTATGTCTGCACTGCACTGTAACTGGCGGTGATGGCCGACTTGGTGTAGTTGGGCCAGTTGCTGAGTACCGTACGTGTTGAAGCGATGTCCGTAAGTGCGTCCTGCCATCTGCTGGGCCAGGGTTCATACTGTTGAATGTCGTTGGCCAGAGATTTGTATGCGGCAAGGATACCGGACTGGGCCTCTTTCTCAGAAGCGGGGAAAGTTGCGGAAGAAGGTCCCGTCAAAGGTTCCCTGTCAAGAGAGCAGGCGCAAACTGCTGCGCAGAAAGAAATGATAGCTATAATTTTTTTCATGATTTGTGCCCTCCTTAGAAATTGATTTCAAGACCGAATGTATAAGTGCTCACAAGAGGGTAGTTGCTGCCGATTGAACCGGTAGTCGCACCGTCTTCACCGCCCTGATACATATTCTCAGGATCATAGCCCTGATAATAGTTGGTGAGAGTAAAAAGGTTGGTGGCGTTTGCGAAGAACTTGATACCTCCTATCTTGATGGCATCCATCCACTTCTTGGGAAGAGAGTATGAAAGCTGAAGGAATTTCAAGCGGAAATATGATGCGTCCGCCATCCAGAATGTTGAAGCTTTCTTGTTAAGGTCGGAAGCATAGGACAGACGGGGGAATCTCGCACCCGTATTCTCGGGAGTCCAGTTGTCCATATGCTCGCTGCGGAAGGTACCGCCGCTGACGCAGGGCTGAATATAAGCGCCGCTCATATAACCGTCAGCCTTTCCTACGCCCTGAAACTGGGCTGTGAGTACAAGACCTTTCCATCCGAAATCAAGATTGATGCCATAGGAGTAACGGGGGATTAGGCAGCCTACGATCTGCTTGTCGTTTTCATCGACCTTGCCGTCCTTGTTGTAATCCTCATACCAGAGATCACCGGGCTGGGAAATCTGACCGTATTGAGGCTGGTTGGCGTTAATCCAGTCGGCTTGTTCCTGACTCTGGATTATGCCGAGACATTTAACGAGGTAAAGAGAGTTGATTGAAGAGCCTTCCTGATTACGGATTGCTCCGCTGGTCGCATATTTGCCCTGCATATCGACAATCTTGTTGTAAACGTCAGACACGTTGGCGCTCACACCGAGGGTGAAATCGCCGAATTGGTCACGATAATTGGCTGCAAGTTCCCAACCGAGGTTGGTTACTACACCTGCATTCTGGTAAGGTGCGCCAAGACCGATTGTGGAAGGAATATCGAGTTGCATAAGGATGCCTTCGGTCTTTTTGTAGTAAACGTCACCGGTGAAACTGAGTTTGTTCCACAAAGCGAAGTCCACACCAAAGTCCGCCATCTTTGTCGTCTCCCAGGTTATATTCTCATTGGCGAGTGTGTTGAGAGTGGCGATAGGATAGATGATGTTGTTTGCGGAAATTGAACTCAATGTCAAGTTCTGAGCGGTCGGATAGTTGGATGAACCTATGTTCTGGTTACCGAGGGTACCGTAGGAAGCACGGATCTTCAACTCGGTAAGAGTATTTTTGACAGGCTTCATCCAGTTTTCCTCAGTAATACGCCAAGCACCGGACACAGAAGGGAACACTCCCCAGCGGTTCTTCTCGGTGAAGCGTGATGAACCGTCGACGCGGATATTGCCCTCGATGAGGTATCTTTCCTTGTAGTTGTAGTTGACACGTCCGAAGAATGAGCCGAGCGCCCTCTGCGTACGTGTACCGCCGTTGTCCTTGAACTCATTGTCACCGCCGGCATTGATTACCTGATATTCGGGATAATCATAGTCCTGGCGGTAGGCCATATTGTTCTGGTAATCATAATCCTCATAAGAGGCACCGAGGATGGCCTTGAAGTCGTGTCCACCTTTCCATTTGAAGTTCAGGCGGGCAAGGAACTGATAGAAACCGTTGTATGTGGTTGCCCAGGACTCCTTGAGGTAGTTGTACTCACGGCTTGTGATGGGGGAAACCGTTCCGTAGGGATCGGAGTGATAGTAAACGATGTCACGGAACTGGTGGCTCTTGTTGAGCTGCCAGCGTGGAGCCGCAGAAACCTCGAGTGCAAGCCATTTCCAAGGCTTGTATTCCAAAGCGATGTTGCCTTTGACGTTCAGAATATTGTTACGGTTGATACCTCCCTGATTCTGTTCTACCATAGGAAGTGGATTGACCGTACCGCCGGTAAAAGGAGCATAGCTTCCGTCAGACCACTGAGCCAGCATAAGGGGATCCTTGGAGTTCATGAAGGCAAAGATATTGCTCTGATAAGGATTGGTGTTTTTGATCTGATAGTTTCCGGAAAGGTCGAGACGAAGAGTGAGTCTCTTGGCAACCTTCACGTCCATATTGTTGCGAAGGTTGATGCGCTGGTAATTGGAGTTGGCGATGATACCGTTCTGCGATACGTAACCGAGCGATGTGGCAACCTTGAACTTGTCGTTGCCGGCACTAAGGCTGAGGTCATGGTTATGAGTGAAACCGTCACCCGTCATAAGCCTCTTCTGCCAATCGGTAATAGGATATGCATCCGGGTCAAGATAGTTGTTGCGGAGATATTCAGCCTGGTATTCATCCGTGAAGATGGAGGTCGCTCCATCATTGTCAGATGCCTGGCGGGACATCTTCATATATTCTTCCGCTGTTGCGACACTGGGGTAAACCACCGGATTCTGCCAACCGACATAACCGCGATAAGTGACACGGCCCTTGCCCTCGCTGCCACGTTTGGTGGTAATGAGGATAACGCCGTTCGCAGCGCGGTTACCGTAGATTGATGCGGAAGCCGCATCTTTCAATACGGAAATCTGTTCAATCTGGGTTGCATCCAACTGGTCCATATTTCCCTCGACGCCATCAATGAGGACGAGAGGAGAGCAGTCAGAACCGCCGAAGGAGCCGATACCGCGGATGCGGATGTTGCCGCCGTCAGCACCTGGCTCGCCGCCGGGAGTGGTTACCGTAACACCGGCAGCCATACCCTGAAGGGCAGTGGAAACCTGGATAACGGGTTTGGTGTCAAAGTCCGCAGTAGAAACGGAAGCGACAGAACCGGTAAGGTTGACTTTCTTCTGGGTGTCGTAACCTACTACGACAACTTCTTCAAGAAAAGCGGCATCCGGCTCCATCTGTACGTCATATACAGCGGCGTCGCCGACCAGAATGGATTGGGTTTTGAAACCAATGCAGGAAATCTCGATTGTCTGACCGGGTTTGGCATTGACGGTGTAGTTTCCGTCAATATCGGCGACAGTACCTGTCGTCGTGCCCTTGATCATAACTGCAGCGCCAATGAGAGGCAGACCGTCAGCATCAAGAATCTTACCCTTGATTCCACCCTGTGCCATTGCAGAGGTCGCTGTCATCACTATCAGCAGCACTGCGCAAAAGCATTTTTTGAGGTTGAAACTAAGTTCCATAAAGATTGTTGTTGGTTGATATTGATAATGTTGCGTTTTTACGCTACTAATTGTCAAATATACAAAAATTTATTGACAATCCAGGTATATTTTCTCCAGAATCACCCTGTTTTATACAAAATGGTATGAAAAAAATTGTATCTTTGGAAGTGTTCTATCGCTAGTGAAACAAAACAAACATTTTATGAAACGAATCATTATTATTTTTGCAGGTCTGCTGGCCTGCGCGGCAATGAACGCTGAGGTTGTCATGCCTTCGTTCTTCAGTGACAATATGGTACTCCAGCGCGAGACTGAAGTAACTTTCTGGGGCCTGGCGACTCCGGGCAAAAAAGTCACGGTTACAGCCACTTGGAAAGGAAGTAAAAAGGTGCAGGTCACTGCAGACGAACAAACCGGAAAATGGATGGTCAAAGTTCCCACTCCTGTAGCCGGAGGGCCATACAAAGTAACAGTTTCCGACGGGAAGCCCTTCATTCTGGACAACGTCCTTATCGGCGAGGTCTGGTTCTGCTCCGGTCAGTCTAATATGGAGATGCCAATGAAAGGTTATACCGGCCAGCCTGTCAAGGGCGCAACTGACAAGATTCTCAGCGCCAAACCTTCCCGCAACATACGAATCTGCAATATCGTAAGAAAAGCCGCCAAAGAAGAGACATATGAAGTCAATGGGGCCTGGCAGCTCAATACCCCGGAAGCCGTAGCATCAACAAGTGCCACTGCGTATTATTATGCCGACAAACTTGAGGAAAGCCTGGGCATTCCCGTCGGGATATTCATTTCATGCTGGGGTGGAAGCACAATCGAAGCCTGGCTGACAAAAGCCACTATTGCAAACTATCTGGCAGACGAATTCTCTCTGGATCATCTGAAAAACAATGAAGAAATCAAAAATGAACAAAAAGCCCCCTGTATGCTGTTCAATGGTCAGATTGCTCCACTGATTCCCTTCACTTTCAGAGGCATAGTGTGGTATCAGGGAGAATCAAACCGCGCTCGTCCGGGACAGTATACCCGTTTGCAGAATCTTTATGTGGATATGATGCGCAGACTGTTCAAGAATCCCGACGCTCCTTTCTATTATGTTCAGGTCGCCCCTTACAAATATAAAGGATCTGAACAGTTCGTTATGGGTTATCTTGTCGAGGCTCAGGCCAAAACAATGGACGGGGTTCGTTGCGCCTATATGGCCTCGACTACGGACATTGGGGAACAGCAGACCATCCATCCCTGCCGCAAACAGGAAGTGGGCTACCGTCTGGCTTATCTTGCCCTCCAGCACACTTACGGAGTCAAAGGAATCTCGGCCGACGCTCCCCGGTTCAGGAGTGTCGAGTTCAAAGATGGCAAGGCGCTGGTCGATTTCAACAATGTTTCCGAATTGGGTCTTGCCCCAATCCACGTCCAACTGACAGGCTTCGAACTTGCCGGCGAGGATAGAAAATTCTATCCTGCAGAAGCATCGGTCGAGAGTGATCTTCACCCCGATCAGGTGGCCGTTCATTGCAACAAGGTCAGCAAACCGGTTGCCGTCCGCTATTGCTTCCGCAACGGAAGTGAAGGCAATCTCTACAACGCGTTCGGCATCCCGGCCGTACCTTTCCGCACGGACAACTGGGACGATCTGGTTGAATAGAGCAACCCTGATACAAAAGTTAAGGAAAACCTTTCGCTCAACTAGCGCAATATGACACCTTGCATAGAGGTTGACAGCGAACCCCCTTTCAATTTGCTGGGGCTTTCGCTGCGCGGGCATGATATAGGGCGTGTATCGAGGATTCGGAAAGAAAGCCCTGCGTCAGCATAACAAGACCGCATCAGCGGTCGTGCCGGAGGAGTGAGCGTTGCGAACGACGGGAGGCACCGACGGAACGAGATACCCCAGAAGCAAATTGAGCAAAAAAACGGCTTATTTTGGAGAAATCGACTTCCTTCAATCCTCCAAAAAATAGTCGGTTTTTTGCTTTTTCGGAGTTGTCTTTCACGAAAACACCCGCTAACTTTACACCCAGGGGTCCAGTTAGCAGGAAAAAACGAGCAATCGAAGATTGCGAAGGGGGTTGAAGGGAACGCAAGTTCCTTCTTTTTAACCAGAGCCAAAAAGAAGGAACCCGAGCCTAAAACAAGACTCGGGTTCCCGAAAAACGGCAGCGACCTACTCTCCCAATTGGTGTATCAGTACCATCGGCGCTAGTTGGTTTAACTTCTCTGTTCGGAATGGGAAGAGGTGGACCCCAACCGCTATAACCGCCGCAATAT
>DCHH01000037.1 GCA_002315625.1 Bacteroidales bacterium UBA1757 | reverse complement strand
GTAGTTGGCGGCCGTCTGATGGCCGGTGCAGGCTTTACTCCTCAGACGCTTCCCGAACCGGAGAAAGTCTCCCGTGTGGCATTGGTGGCTTTTTCATCAAACAGCTCGCTGTGTGGCGGTTTCAATACGACAGCCATCCGTAACCTGATGCAGGTCTATGACAACCTTGTTCAGGCCGGGTATTCTGCTGAGAATATCGATGTCTATACCGTGGGAAAGCGTATTTCGGATGCGGCACGGCTTCGCAAAATGTCGCCCGTAACACAGTGTGGGGATATGGGACTGGCTACTCTTGCCGACAAGCCTTCCTATTACGGAGCGGCCCGCTTTGCAGAGGAACTGGTCAAGCGCTATTCGAAAGGGGAGGTTGGACAGGTCGTTTTGCTTTACAACCACTATGCATCAAATGCTGCGCAGCCTCCGGTGATGGAAAACTATCTGCCGCTTTGTGTTACAACGGAAGGTGCTTCTCCGGAAGCTTTGCCAACGGATTTGATTGTGGAGCCGGATGTGGATTCCGTGGTTGAAAGTTTGCTTCCTAAGGTGCTGTCACTCAAGATATACTCAGTGATGCTTGATGCAAATGCGGCAGAACACGCAGCCCGTACGGTGGCCATGCAGATGGCTTCTGATAATGCGAGCAAATTGCTTGACGAACTCACACTGGCTTACAACAAGAGCCGTCAGCAGAAGATTACATCAGAAATCCTTGACCTTATGGGCGGGATGAGACAATAGACCATATACTTTTTTTTAAATAATTATCCATGGACAAAAGTGCTTTACAAATCGCACGCAGCGAGTACAAGCCCAAGATGCCGGAAGCCCTGAGAGGTCCGGTGAAATTAGTAGAGGGAGAAGCCACACAGTCGGTGGCCGACCAGGAGGAAATCCAAAAATTGTTCCCCAGCACATACGGTCAGCCCGTTATCCGTTTTGAGAGGGCTAAGGAGCAGAAGAAATACGACCCCATCAATGTGGGTGTGATTCTTTCCGGCGGCCAGGCCCCTGGAGGACACAACGTAATTGCAGGTCTTTTTGACGGTATCAAGAATATCAATCCCAAGTCACGTCTGTACGGCTTCATTCTTGGCCCCGGCGGTCTGGTCGATCATCACTACATGGAACTGACGGCTGATATCATCGACGAATACCGCAATACCGGCGGTTTTGACATGATAGGCTCGGGCCGTACCAAACTGGAGAAGGTTGAGCAGTTCGAAAAGGGACTTGTTATCCTTAAGGCTCTTGATATCAAGGCTCTTGTCATTATCGGCGGTGACGATTCCAATACAAACGCCTGTGTTCTGGCCGAATACTACAAGTCGGTCAATGCTGGCGTGCAGGTTATCGGATGTCCTAAGACAATCGACGGTGACCTGAAGAACTCTATGATTGAGACTTCATTCGGTTTTGATACTGCCTGTAAGACCTATTCCGAGGTTATCGGCAATATTCAGCGCGACTGTAACTCTGCCCGTAAGTACTGGCATTTCATCAAGCTGATGGGCCGCAGCGCCTCTCACATTGCTCTTGAGTGCGCTCTGCAGGTTCACCCCAACGTATGTCTGATTTCTGAAGAGGTCGAAGCCAAGAAGCAGACTCTCGACGACGTCGTCACTGAGATAGCAACGGCTGTGGCCAACCGTGCCGCACAGGGCAAGAACTACGGAACGGTTCTGATTCCCGAAGGACTTATTGAGTTCATTCCGGTCATGAAGAACCTCATTGCCGAACTCAACGAGATTCTGGCCGCTCATCCCGAATACAAGATGATTCGTCAGAACGAGCAGCGCAACTATATTATCGAGAAGCTCTCGAAGGAGAATGCAGCCGTCTTCTCATCTCTGCCTGAGGCAGTTGCAATGCAGCTTACCCTCGACCGCGATCCTCACGGAAACGTTCAGGTATCGGCTATCGAAACCGAGAAGTTGCTGGCTGAAATGGTCGGCAAGAAGCTTGACGAGTGGAAGCAGTCTGAACTCTATGTCGGAAAGTTCGCTACTCAGACCCACTTCTTCGGCTACGAAGGACGTTGCGCAGCTCCGTCAAACTACGATGCCGACTACTGCTATTCGCTTGGTATCGCAGCTTCCGGTCTGATTGCTTTCGGCAAGACCGGCTATATGGCCTCCGTCCGCAACACGACCGCTCCGGCCGCCGAATGGATTGCCGGTGGTGTGCCTATCACCATGATGCTCAATATGGAGCGCCGCAACGGCGAAATGAAGCCCGTTATTCAAAAGGCCCTCGTTGACCTTGGCGGACTTCCTTTCCGTACGTTTGCCGCCCGCCGTGCCGCATGGGCCATCCAGACCGACTACATGTATCCCGGTCCCATCCAGTACTTCGGTCCGACCGAGGTGTGCGACCAGCCCACAATCACCCTTCAGCTGGAATCCTCCTCTAAGGAAAAATAACTCACTCTGAAATATGTTTTAGCGCGCAGGAGCAACCGGTTCCTGCGCGCTTTTTTTTCGTGAGCAGTACAAATGCCATGTCAAATATAAGCCGAATGCCATATCAAATATTCTCTGCAATTATCCTTGCCTCCCGAACAACCATCATGCTGAATTCTTTTGGCAGTTGTTTGGAATGAAGAAAAGATTTACATTTGCAAAGTGCAAACTTTCTTTTGTGAGCGGATATGAGAGCAGAACGATATGACTATAGCCCTATTCCGTACGGGGTGACGGATTTTGTGGATATAAGGGAGAACGGATACTACTATGTCGATAAGACCTTGTATATTCCTTCCTTGGAGTTTGATGCCAAGTTTGCGTTCGTCCTTCGCCCGCGTCGGTTCGGGAAGAGTCTGCTGCTTAATATGTTGTCATGCTACTACGATGTGGCGTACGCTGACCGTTTTGATGAGCTTTTCGGCGGGTTGGCCATTCATGACAATCCGACAT
>DCHH01000046.1:740-13684 GCA_002315625.1 Bacteroidales bacterium UBA1757 | reverse complement strand
TATGATTGGATATTCCGCCTGAAGACCACTTATGCGTATGACGCACAGGGACATGTGATTGATGAAACCCTTTACAGCCAAAGCGAATCGGTGGCGAGCAGCAGCACCAGGACCACGTACGATGCCAAGGGCCGTGTAACGGAAATCGACTATCTGGCCATGGACTGGGCACAGACCGGACTGGAAATAACGTCAAACCGTGAATACTATTACGAAGACGGAATCTTTTCCGACAAGCTGACCAAAGGCATCTGTTACATTGAAGGGAGCACCGACACAATCACCTGGACAATCGGCCGGGACAGCACGCTGACCCTCTCAGGCAAAGGCGACATGCCCGATTACACCCAATACCCCGCTACTATGCCCTGGGTTTTCGGACACATGTTCATTACCCGGATTGTGATAGGAGAAGGTATCTCAAGTGTCGGTGAATACGCTTTCCAAGGGGCAGACAAGGTCGTGGAAGTGAATTTCCCGTCCACCCTCAAGGCGATTGGCGACGGCTCTTTCTATCATGGAGAAGCGCTCAGACAGATTGCGATTCCCGATTCGGTCAAAACTATTGGAAGCAGGGCATTCAGCGATTGCTATGAACTCGACAGCATACAGTTCGGCAACGGCTTGCAGGAAATTGGCATGTCGGCCTTCTACCAGTGCGCCCTGCGCTATCTGCGTCTTCCCGAGTCGCTGAAAACTATTGAGTATCAGGGATTCTACTGCAATGATTCCCTTCTGTATTTCAGTGTTCCCAAGGGGATGACCGATATTGGCGAACGCGCCTTCCTGGGTTGCGAAAATGTCACTCTTGTGGAGTGCTATGCTGAAGACAATCCGTTCGGATACATGTCTGTCTATTGTCCGAAGGCAATTCTGTACGTGCCCAAAGGATGCAAGGAAAATTACAAGTATGTCAAGAAAGACTTCTCGGAAATAAGGGAATTTGGCGAAGTGGTTGTGCCAAAGCAATATGTCATCAACGGTGTCGTGATTCCCTATACAGAGGATGAGATTGACGTCTATGGCGACGGTTCGGTCAAGATTCAGGGCAACAAGGTGTCGTTGAATCGCACCACGGTCAACGGCGGCCTGGCCATTTCGGTTGATAATGCGGATGTGACTGTATCTGGAACCTGTATCATCAATGGCGGCCTGTATGCCAAGAACAGCCTGACTCTTAATGGCTACTATGATGAGATAAAAGACAAGCTGGTTGTCTATGGAGGTATTCACAGTAACGATACCTTGTCGCAGGATGTTTTCCTCAAGCACAACATGTATGCACTCTATGCCGCCCTTTCTTCATCGACAAAGGCAGATGCATCACAGCAGCCCGCTTCCGTCGTGACTGGCTTCACCTATATCGACTACAACAGTTTTTACTACACCATGCGCACGCCCCAGGGCGGTTATTATGATTTTTCCAAGCGTATGCTCTTCAACTCGGACCAGACCCCGGCCACAACTATCAACATTGTGTTCACAACCGACCCGGACAGCCTCGACGGACCGGAAACAGTCCATCAGGAGTCAGATGGGAAAATGATTATCGACGGCCAGTTTGTCATCGTCCGTAACGGCCACATCTACAACATCCTAGGTCAGCCGTTCAAAACCGAACCATAAAAAAGTTCGTATTTTTCGCGTATCATACGCGAAAAATACGAACTTTGTAGTTTAGAAAAGGTGCACCAATACCTGCCAGAGGAGGATTACTGAGAATATCACTTTTACTCCGGTAGTTAGGATGAAGGCCACAAAAGCACCGGTTGCGGCTTTCAGGGCGTGAAAGACGTCCCTTCTCTCTGCCATGTACTCGCCGATGAATGCTCCAAGGAAACTGCCCAACACCATACCTATCGGGGTAAACAGCAGACCGGCAATCAGTCCGATGGTTGCCCCCTTCTCTGCAGCCTTGTGCCCACCGGTCAGCCTGGTAAACACACCCGGCAACAGATAATCGGCAATCGTGATGATAACGGCAAGAATCAGCCAAACTATCAAGGCAGTCATCGAAACGTCGTCCTTTGCCGCATCGGAAAGATAGACCAGCAGCAGAGCTACCCAACTCAGAGGAGGCCCTGGCACAACGGGCAGAAATCCACCCGCGACACCTACGACCGCCAGCACAATCGCAATTATACCAAGAGCATCCATAATTGTAGCATTTTGAGCCGTAAAGGTAGTAGTTTAGCAATGGGGAAAAAATAAGTTGAACAGAAAACCAAAAGATTTTGGAGAACAGATTTTGTTCTGAAGAGGGTGCATAGCGGGCTATGTGACTGATGAAGAACGAAATATGGACCCCATAGATTCGGGGAGATGTTCAAGTTGTTTTTTGATCGTTGCTTAATTTGCAAACTAAAGAAAAAGGCCGGGCGGGAATTGTATAGATTCCCATCCGGCCTTTATTATTGATGAGTGAAGATTACATCATGCCTCCCATGCCGCCTCCCATACCGGGATTCATTGCGGGGGCGGGATTGTCTTCCTTCTTCTCTGCGATGACACATTCGGTTGTCAGGAACATACCGGCAATCGAAGCGGCATTCTCCAGAGCAACACGTGCCACCTTGGCAGGGTCGATGACACCAGTCGTCAGGAAGTTCTCATAGACATCGTTGCGGGCATTGTAACCAAAGTCACCCTTGCCTTCCTTAACCTTTTGGACGATGACGGCACCTTCCTTACCGGCATTGAAAGCAATCTGGCGCATCGGCTCTTCGATGGCACGACGGACAATCTTGATACCAAGGTCTTCCTCCTCGTTGTCACCCTTGAGGTCCTTGATAGCCTCCTGAGCGCGGATGTAGGCCACACCGCCGCCAGGGACGATACCCTCAGCGATGGCAGCGCGGGTAGCGCTCAAAGCATCATCGACGCGATCCTTCTTTTCCTTCATCTCGACCTCGGACGGAGCACCGACGTAGAGAACGGCAACACCGCCTGAGAGCTTGGCAAGACGCTCCTGCAGTTTCTCGCGGTCGTAATCGCTCTTGGTGATGGCAATCTGAGCCTTGATCTGGTTCACGCGGTCAGCAATGGCTTCCTTCTTGCCCAGACCATTGACAATTGTGGTATTGTCCTTGTTGACAGTCACCTTCTCGGCATGGCCCAGCATATCAAGAGTAGCGTTCTCAAGCTTGATGCCCTGCTCCTCGGTGATGACAGTACCTCCGGTCAGGATGGCGATATCCTGAAGCATCTCCTTGCGGCGGTCGCCGAATCCCGGAGCCTTGACGGCGCAAATCTTCAAACCGCCACGCAAACGGTTGACAACCAGCGTAGTAAGAGCTTCACCATCGATATCCTCAGCAATAATCAGCAGCGGACGACCGCTCTGTGCAGCAGCTTCGAGGATGGGAAGCATCTCCTTGAGGTTGGAGATTTTCTTGTCATGGATAAGGATGAAAGGATTGTCCATAAGGGTCTCCATCTTTTCGGTATCGGTCACAAAGTAAGGTGACAGATAGCCGCGGTCGAACTGCATACCCTCGACAACGTCGATATGGGTATCGGTTCCCTTGGCCTCTTCGATTGTGATGACACCCTCTTTCTTGACCTTCTTCATAGCCTCAGCGATGAGATGACCGATTTCGGCATCGTTGTTGGCAGAGATTTTGGCAACCTGCTCAATCTTGTTGAAGTCGTCGCCGACCTCTTCAGCCTGAGCCTTGATGCTGGCCACCACACCGGCAACAGCCTTGTCGATACCGCGCTTCAGTTCCATGGGATTCACACCAGCAGTCACGTCCTTGAGACCTTCGGCAACAATGGCCTGAGCCAGAACAGTTGCAGTGGTGGTACCGTCACCGGCATCGTCACCAGTCTTGGAAGCGACTTCCTTGACGAGCTGTGCACCCATGTTCTGATAGACATCGGAAAGTTCAACTTCCTTAGCAACCGTCACACCGTCCTTGGTGATTTGCGGAGCACCAAACTTCTTGTCAATGATGACATTACGTCCTTTCGGGCCAAGGGTTACCTTCACGGCATTGGCCAGCTGGTCAACACCACTCTTGAGCAGATCACGTGCTTCAATATCGAATTTGATTTCTTTTGCCATAGCTATTTGAATTAGGAGTTAGAATTTTGCCAGAATGTCTGACTGGCGCATGATGAGGTATTTTTCACCGTCAACCTCCACTTCGGTTCCTGCATACTTGCCATAGAGGACTTCGTCCCCGACAGCGACCTGCATGGTCTCGTCCTTTGTGCCGGGTCCGACGGCAATGACTTCGCCCTTCAATGGTTTTTCTTTTGCAGAATCAGGAATGATGATACCGCCAGCGGTCTTCTGCTCGGCGGCAACCGGTTTTACTAAAACGCGGTCTGACAATGGTTTCAATGACATAATGATTGAATTTATAGGTTAATATCAATGTTCGTTCATTTCGAGAACACCCCACCACAAACAATAATCGTGCCACACCCACCCCCACCTGCAATTCTGTCAGTTTTTTTTCGTATTTTGCGCGAATGATACGCGTAAAATACGAAAAAAAGGTACATTTGTGGCATGGATATACAAGTTATAAATATCGGCGATGAGTTGCTGATTGGGCAGGTGGTTAATACCAATGCCTCGTTTATGTGCAGCCAGCTTCTCAAAAACGGCTTTCGTGTTGAACAGACGGTCGTGATTGGCGACAACGGAATTGACATCCACAACAGCATAGCTGATGCATTCAAAGTTGTAGATGCGGTGATTCTGACCGGCGGACTGGGTCCGACCAAGGACGATATCACCAAGAAAGTGATATGCGACTATTTTGACGATGAACTCATACTGCACCAGCCAACGCTGGACTTCGTCACCTCCTGGCTTGAGGGTCGCGGCGTGGCCATGAGCGACACAAACCGCACACAGGCCATGGTTCCGTCAAAAGCCGTCATCCTGCCAAACCGGTGCGGCACAGCCCCGGGAATCTGGATGGAAAACGACGGAAAAGTGCTGATTTCGCTGCCGGGCGTTCCATTTGAAATGGAGCGGCTGCTCACCGAAGAAGTCATTCCTGCCCTGAAACGCAGGTTTCTCCCAGACGAGCATTACATCTGCAAAGTCGTACAGACTATTGGCATAGGCGAAAGCACCCTCTCCGACCTGCTGGAGCCATGGGAAGTGAAGCTGCCACCCCATATAGGACTGGCCTACCTTCCCGACAGCGGCATCATACGGCTACGCCTGACTGGCCACGGCACAGACCCCGACAAGCTCGAAAAAGAGATTCAGGCCGAGATAGAAAAGCTCTGCGAAATTGCCGCCCCATACGTTTTTGCCAAGGAGGATAAGAAAATGAACGAACTTGTAGCCGATCTGCTATCAGAGCAGGGCAAGACCATCGCAACGGCCGAAAGCTGTACCGGCGGCTACATAGCACACCTTATTACATCCATTCCCGGGAGTTCACAGTATTTCAAGGGGAGTGTCGTTTCGTATGCCAACTCCGCGAAAATCAACCTTTTGAATGTATCTTCCGAAGATATTTTCCGTTTCGGAGCAGTCAGCCAGCCTGTCGTTGAGCAGATGGCCGAAGGGGCACGCAAGGCATTCGGCACAGATTACGCCGTAGCCACCTCCGGCATAGCAGGCCCCGACGGCGGCACACTGGACAAACCTGTCGGAACAGTCTGGATGGCCGTAGCTTCGGCTGACGGAGTAAAGAGCAAACTGTTCACATTCGGGAACGCCGGTGGTCGCAGCCGCGTTATCTATCGAGCCGCCATCCGCGCCCTCGACCTTCTCCGCCGCGAACTGATTCATGATTGACCAGCACACAAAAAAAGACCGGACAAATCTCAGAGACTGTCCGGTCATTTTTTGATTTCTGAATATATTACTCAGTGACGTGAATTGTCAGCCAAGCTGAATACTTGATACCGCTATCCGGGTCATGAAGAGTATTGCAAACTACAACACCTACACGCCAGTCGCCAACCTTGTAACCTTCGACTTTATTGTATCCGTCCCAAGCTGCTACAGTCTCACCATTGCTAGTAGCAAGTTGAACCTTGTCGATGTCGGTGGGTTGGATTTTATCACCCTGAATACCGTAAGTAATATCGAATGTCGTCGGGGTGTTAATTTTAACAGTTACAGACGAAGGACTAATAGTGAGTCCATCTTCCTGTGAACAAGAGACACCCAGCAGTGCTAACACTGCCACCAAAAGAAAACAAGCTTTTTTCATGATTGTTGTGTTTTTAACTAATTTCGCCGCAAAGGTACAACATTATTTAGTGGTTTCAAAAGAATAGACACGGAATACGGCCTGCTGAGGCTCAACTTTGGAGGCGTTTTCCAAATCCGTGTAAGTTTCTGCCGGTGTATCAGGATCGGGGAAAGTGCGACGTGAGCCTGTTCGAAGCATAAAGCGCTCCAACCGGGAAGCCGGCGCAAAGAAAATCTTTGTCGAGGGAGCTCCACGATTTACCCGTACTGTATAGCTGCGGTGCAAACAATCGACTTTAAGTTCAATCCGGTACTTTTCGCCCGGCTTGTAGGAACCGATACTGTTGTAGCGGGCCCCTGCCTTGGTGTAAATCTTCCCATCGGCCTCAAAACTGACGCGGATTGACGGCTGTCCCTTGGCATCCTGCACTTCAGCCTGCAGCAGACCGCAGTCGTTCTGACCGGGCTCCACCTCAAATGCCAGTGAAAAACTGTCGGAAGAGGGGAAAACCTTTTCAGCCATTGCATAGTCGAACGGGTCGCGGTCGCGAAGAACCAAAGCCTTCACCCCTGCCTCATCTTTCTCAATTTTCGTCGAGGCCCACTTAAGGTCGTATGTATTCCAGGCATCCAGCTCATGACCGTCGGCCATTTCATTGAACACATCTTTCTGATGTTCTGTAGCCTTGCAAGTAACAGGCACCGGAATTGAGCATACCCAGATATCCTCCTTGTTCATACTGTAGGTAAGCCAGATTTTCCCATCCTCGGGAGTTCCGTTACCCTCCTGAATACCACGGACATACTGCGGCCCGCGGTTCTTGTAGTTGCCACCATAGCGGAGCGGCGTGATTTCACCGTGGACAAGCATCAGGTCGGTATAGTTCAGACCGTCATCCGAGGTTGATATAGCCAGCGGCCAACGGTATTCCGACGGATTGTAAATCGTGGCAAAGCGGCCGTCAGAGGTACGCTGGCCCCAAATTTTGGCATTGCTGTTGACAAAGCCAAGGGCACGGTTTATGGATTCGTACCAGGTCTTTCCACCATCGTGACTGATAGATGTCAGGGCATGTTTCCAAAGCCCTACGACATCGCCGTTGTCCAAATGATAATAGGAGAAAGCCTTGAGCGGGCGTTGCAGCGGAATCATCGGGTCGTTGCGGTCAGACTCTTCAACCATCTGCATGGTATAGAGCGGATTAGAGAGGATTTCATCACAAGCCGCCACAAACTTCTTGTCCTTCGACTTCTTGTAGAAAGGATAGGCTGTCGGATAATATTTCTTGCCGTCGGCCGTCAGCACGGGAGCCGTCTTGTCCTTTTCGTTCTCCGGGTTGAAAAGATGGTTGTAGTGAAGGAAATAAATCGGGCCGAAACTGCCGTCCCTATTGATTTCTCGAACCACACGTCCTATGCCATCACCATCGTTGGGGTCGTCTTTGTAGAAAAGTGACACGCCGTAGAAGGCAATCGCCAGCAGTTTGCCAGAATTGGGAGATACATAGAAACCGACACGCTGGTGCATCACGGCCGTAGTCTTGCCGTCTGCCTTCGGGCTGTTGGCAGTCTTGTGGAAGCCTTCCGGAATTACATACTCAGGGAAAATCACCTCCGGGAACGACCAGTCTGTGCCGTTTTCAGATGTCACGAGAAGTGTCTGACCACCAGGCACATGCTCACTTACCGGGTCACTGAGATACTCCACATAGAACCTGCCGTTCCAATAGGCAATCATTGGAGCATGGTTGTAGGTCCAGCCATATCCGTCGGCCGTCTCGGGCATTTCCCTGTTGGCTCGCATAATCTGCTGGCAATGAACGCCAATGGCCGGTTGTAACTGACCATCGTGATAATCTACGTTAGACATCACGGTACCGGTATAGTGAACCAGGTCCTTTGACGGGTCAAGTTGCTGTGCCGAGGCCGATAATGCTACCAGGACGGCAAGAAAAAAAAGTCTGAAGTGCATATTATTTGATTGGTAGGGGGTTTTCAGCACAGATTTTTGCTATGCGGTCGGACAGGAGTTCAACACCTTCCCGGGCATACTGGCTCTGAAAGCGGGCATCTTCAATAGTCGATGTGCCACCGCCGTGCAAATGAATAAGTTTGGCCTCTTCAGAGTTCTCGTGCCCCATTCTCTTGGCCCACTGGGTATAGAACAGGCTCCAAGGCGACTGATGGTTATTGCAGTTGCTCCAAGTTCCCTTGCCATTGAACTGGCCCCATGCGCCGAAGCTCCAGTTTTCACCCTGCAAAGGCTTGTCACACGACACGAGTGACGCCTGAGAGTTCCACATCACGGAATTCATAGTCGTAGCACCATCAACAGCATTGGCCGGGTCGGGATTCCCAAAACGCAGGGCATTGTCATCGACCGCGCACAAATCAAACAGAACCTCTGTTGACAAAGCCTCGACCGTTCCGCTGTAGCTGTATGGGCGGACAGACCAGCACTGAACAAACGAGTTGGGGCCCTGAGATGCACCGACGGCAAAATCGTGATAACCGCCATGGGCCTGAATGCGCTGGAAAAGGCACTGTGTCCCCTTTACATAAAAGGTGCAGTGGTAAGCATCCGTCTCAACCGGCTTCACAAGCCCGGTATGGCACTCTTCAAGAGCTACATCAAGTGCCGGAGACTTGCTCAGACAGTCTTCAACAGTGATATGCGAAGATGCCTGAGTGACCATCACAGCAGTCCCGGAGCAATTTTCAAAGACCATACGCCGCACCCATGAATCGGACACTCCATCAAGGCAAACTGCATTTTCAGCCCCGATGATGGACATATTCTCCACTCCGGCATGGTCAATGGTCTTGCGCCCTTTTCCACTCAGTTTCAGCAGCGAGGTACCCTTTTCATTTGAAGCCTCAAGAATGGTCTTTCCCATGCCACTGCCACGGAGCACTACTCCGGAAGCATTAATCACCAGATTACCGGAGACATGGAATTTGCCCTCTCCCAGTACCACAGCACCGCGCAAGCCGTCAGAGCCAACAGGCATGGATGCAACCTTCTTCAGGGCAGCCTGAATGGCCTGTGTGGCATCACCTTGAGGAGTTTCCACAACCATCACCACCGCAGCGGCGGGTATGGGTTGCTCACTGCTTGCATAGCCACAAGTCGAAAATTCGGGTAGTTGCGGCAGATCTTTCTGTGCCGCTGCAGAGAGAAGACCCGCAACAAAAAGCAGGCTTAAAAATACACGTTTCACGTCTTTATCGTTGTTTTCGGCAAAAGTAGGTATTATTCACGACTTACCTGATTACGCAAATGTTAAAAAAGTTTGGTATATTGATTGTTATTTGCTACTTTTGCAAGCGGATTTGACCACATGGTTAAGCAGAATCCGCATATAGAGGATGGAGAAATATGCTTTGGTCACCGGAGCGAGTTCCGGTATAGGGTATCAGTACGCCCGGGTATTAGCTGAAATGGGCTATAACCTAGTGATTGTCAGCAATGAAGCCGAAGAAATAGTCAATTGCGGCAAAACCTTGGAGAAGGATTTCAACGTCAAGGTTGTTGCCCTTATGCGCGACCTTGGAAAGCAGGAGGCTGCAAAGGAACTCTACGACACATGCACCGGTATGGGTCTTGAGGTCGAGATGCTCGTCAACAACGCCGGAGTCTATCACGACCGCGACTTCCTGAAAGATTCCGAAGGGTTCAATTCGCTGATTCTCAACCTACACATGTTTACTCCTGCTATGCTTGCCTACTATTTCGGACAGGATATGGTCAAGCGTCACAAGGGGTATATTCTGAATATGAGCTCCATCACGGCCAAAATTGCCGTGCAGCGGCTTGCAACCTACGGAGCTACAAAGGCTTTCCTGCGCAATTTCACCCGTTCGCTTCACATTGAGCTCAAGGGCGAGGGGGTCAACGTCACGGCAGTATGTCCGGGAGCGGTTGCAACTACTTTGTATAATCTCAAGCCAGGAGCCATCAAGGCCGGTCTGGCCATCGGTTATATCATCACTCCGGAGAAGCTGGCCCGCAAAGGGGTCAAGGCCGTATTGCGTGGCTGTCACCGCATCACTCCCGGGTTATTGAATCATGTTCTTCTGCTTCTTATCGCGCTGCTGCCGACTTGTCTGCTGCGGCTTGTGCGGCGGTGGGGGATTTTCTAAACAAGTATCATGTCCAAGATATACGATATACAAAACATTCCGACCGAGATAATCGGTCAGGTGGGCGGGAAGGCCCGCGGACTAAACCGGCTCAAGGCTGCAGGATACAATGTTCCTCAGGCGTTCATAATCACCGACATTCAGGACGGCGACACCTACGACGACGCTGCCAGGAAATACTCCGATGAAATGATGTCCGAGGTAGCAGTCCGCTCCTCCGCCACTTTGGAAGACGGCAACGACTACTCAGCCGCCGGCCAGTTCTCCACCTTCCTAAACGTAAGCGGTGCCGACGCACTGAAGCAGGCCGCCGCTGACTGCGTAGAGTCACTCCACAACGTCACAGCCGAAAACTATGCAAAGACCTTCCTACAGTCGGCCCAAAGCAGCATGACCGTGGTTGTGCAACGTATGGTCAAGGCCCGCTGCGCCGGCGTGATTTTCACCAAGGCACCGATGCGCCCGGGATATGTTCTGGTTGAGGCCGTACCCGGACTTGGCGAGAACCTTGTGTCAGGCAAAATGTCGGCCCAGCAGTACAGGGTGCGTGACAACAGCATCGAGGAGATGCCAGCCAACCCGATTCTGAGCGAAAAGGAAGCCATCGAACTCGGCCGTCTTGGAATTGAAATCGAGAAACTGTTCGGACAGCCCATGGATCTTGAATGGGCCATTGACGAGAATGGCACAATCCAGTGGCTACAGGCCCGTCCCATCACAATCGAGGAGTCTGTGACAATGAACGAACTGGACTGCCCGATAGATGTAAGCCACAGCGTCATCACCACAAGCAACATCGGTGAGGTGATGCCGGGAGCCGTCACCCCGCTGAACCTCTCAACCAACATGTACGCCCTTGACTGGGGCGTAAAAGAGACCTACCGCGAAATCGGCTGCGTGACATACGAAGTCCCGCCGTATTCATATATCTGCTCCTACTACAACCACATGTTCTTCAACATGTCGAGCATGTACACCGTGACACAGAGCACCTACGGGACCTCAAAGGAGACCATGGACCTGGCTATCTGCGGCAGGGTCCTGGACGGGTTCCCCAACATTGACATGAAAAACCGCCCCGTCTGGAGGCGGACGCTCAACACAATGATTTTCCTCCGTTTCGTTTTCAGCGGCGAGGCGGCCAAGAAAGGAATGAAGAGGACGATTGATTCACTGAAGTTTGACCTATCGCAGGATATGAACGGCATTTACAGCCAGATTATCAACAACTTCGACACACTGAAATGGGTTCAGTACTACCACTACTGCACATCCTACTACTCCGGCGGTCAGAGCAATATGCTGATAAACTTCCTCGGCAAGGATTTTCCGGACAAGCCTACGCTGCAGTCGGCAATTGCAGGATGCCTGACCGAAATCGATGATTTTGAAAGTGCCAACGTACTGAGAATGATGCGTTCACTGGCAGCCACCATGTTGCAATATACCCCTGATGTAGCCTCCTACGACGTGCATCAGCTGATGGAATACATGGAAAACGGTGCAACGGATGCCATCCGCGCCAAGTACGAAGCCTTTATGGAAAAGCACGGACACCGCGGAATCCGCGAAATGGAGATTCGCTGCCCGTCGTGGAAATCGAACCGTCAGTCGTTTTTCACCAGCCTTCACAGCGTACTGCAATCCCTTGGCAACGAAATCAATAAGCCCGAAAAATCATGGAAAGACTACGCCGAGGAACTGCTCTACAACTGCAAGGGACGTCGCAAGAAAATGATGTACGGCTTTATTGAAAAGGCCCGCAAGGGTGTTTGCTACCGCGAATACACCAAATCGATGGTCGTCTATGCCCTTGACCTGTACAAGCAGGCATACAGTAAGTTGTCGGTTCTGATGACCGAAACCGGTCTGCTGCCCGATGCCGATTGCATATATTTCCTCACCCAGGACGAGGTAGGCGAACTGCTAAAAGGCAATACCGGACTGGTCAAAAAGGCTCTGGCCCGCCGCAGACTCTTCCCGCAGCAGGAGGCCCTGAAGTTCCCGGATGTTTCGCTTGGCATACCCCAGCCTCTTGAGGCCCGCAGCCGTGCAGAGGAGGCCACCTCATTCAGCGGCACACCGGTATCACGCGGCATAGCATCCGGCAAGGCCCGCATTGTCCGCAGCGAAGCCGACGCGGCACTGCTTCAGAAAGGGGAAATCATGGTTGCCGGCTGTACTGACATCGGCTGGACACCTTATTATAATATAATCGGCGGACTGGTCACGGAAATCGGCTCAGCCCTCTCGCACGGTATTGTCGTGGCCCGTGAATATGCTCTTCCCGCTGTTGTCAACATAGACAACGCCCTGCAGGAAATCCATACGGGCGACGAAATCACAATTGACGGAAATACCGGTACCGTATTCATTGACAAGAAGATATGACACTGGAAGAAAGAGTTGCCCGTCTGGAAAGCATCGAGGAGATTCGCTATGT
Organism: Bacteroidales bacterium UBA1757; assembly: GCA_002315625.1. Lineage (GTDB taxonomy): Bacteria > Bacteroidota > Bacteroidia > Bacteroidales > UBA1402 > UBA1757. The sequence continues at coordinate 926 of DCHH01000046.1, read as the reverse complement.
TCAGGCTAAATACCAGCGCTGTCTCGACACCCGCGACTTTGACGGCCTGGCAGACTGTTTCACCGATGATGTGGTCTCGTCGTACGGCAACGGCTCAATGTCATACAACGGCAAAGAGGCCGTCGTGAAGTTTCTTTGCAACGTCATGACCCTTGACATGCCATCCACCCACCTTATTCACGGCGG
>DCHH01000046.1:0-658 GCA_002315625.1 Bacteroidales bacterium UBA1757 | reverse complement strand
CACCAGAAGTACAAGATGAAACTGCACGGGGCAGCCATTTACAGCATTGACTACAAGCGTATAGACGGCTGTTGGCTGATACAGTCAATCGGCTACGAGCGCTGCTACGAGTATATGGAAGTACGCGGGCTGATGAACCTCATTACGCTGAAAAAGAAGACATTCTTTGAGAAACTCCGCGTTCAGGACCCAGAGACATTAGGACCATTCGGCCGCTTCTTCTACGACAAGCACATCAAAAAGTAAAAGATGAAGTGCCTGCTGCTCTATTACACTGGGACATTCAATACCCGCTACCTGACCGGCCTGCTCAAGGCCAAGATGGAAAAGGCTGGTTATGAGGTCGATACATACGAAATCGACCCGCTTAACAACGAGCGGCTGGACTACTCCGCATACGACCTGCTTGGTCTGGGCCACCCCATCTACGGCTACTGCGCCCCATGGCCATTTCTGAAATTCATCCGTCACCAAAAGTTCCCAAAAGGTCTCAAGGCATTCATCTACAAGAATTCCGGCGAAACCCAGCGGGCCAACGACGCCTCCTCCAAGTACTTTATGCGCAAGCTGCGCCGCGACGGGGTAGTGATGCGTAACGAGTACCATTTTATCATGCCGTACAACATCCACTTCCGCTTCGACGAGCGGCTGGTAAAGG
>DCHH01000065.1:4155-7144 GCA_002315625.1 Bacteroidales bacterium UBA1757 | reverse complement strand
GACAAGACCCTGACTGTCTCAAAGACGGTCAACGAGGTCAGGATGTACGGAGCCTACGCATTCATTTGTACTGATGCCTGCCTTCTGGAGGTCGATATGAAGCGAAAGGAAATCTCCAATACCTATTTCCTTCGTGACGAGGCGGGTGCTTACACTGCGCTTGCAGACTTTGCAGCTACGGATGATTCCTATTACCTGCTTACCGATGACAACAAGCTCTATCAGGGAAGGCGTGAGGACAACCTGCTTGACTCCCACAATTGGAAGACGATGAGTTTTGGCTGGAATTTGCCGCCTGAGCATATAACGGCTTGGAACGGCGGATTTTACGGATGCAGTGGCCCGTATATCTTCAAGCTGAACGAGTGGGGCAACTGGGCTTTTCAGGAGGAACTCGACTTCTGTATTACCAGTTGGGAAATACAACACGGCAGACTGGTCATGGGCTTCGAGAACGGTACATTCGAAGTACGTACCACAGACGGGAGTATTTTCACTCTCAAACAGTCCGGACAATCTGTGGCTACCGAGGACTTGAGTCTGAAAGCTAACGGAAAGGAGTTGTGCACTGCCTCAGATAAGTCGGGAATAGCTTTGTGGAAGGTGGATGCCGCTGAACCGGCATATAATAATGTGGCTTGCGACATTCTGCCGAACGGTCCGGCCATTAATACGGCATGGAAATTCTATTTTCGCGACAATTCCTTATACACTGTATCGGGCGGCCGTTTCGGCGACAGATACTTTTTCACAGGAGGCATAAACCGCTTTATTGACAACGGATGGGAATCGATAATAGAGGATGCCGATACTATTTCTGCCCAGACTAAGATTCCCTTCCGTGACATAGTCAATCTGGCAATCGACCCTGCTGACGAAAGTCATTTCTATGCGTGCAGCTGGGGAGAGGGGATGTATGAGTTCCGCGGCGGTAAGCTGGTGAAACTCCATACCTACACTAATAGTCCGCTGGTTACCTGTCTGCCGGAGAGCCCCCAGAAGGAGCGCTATGTACGAGTTGACGGGGCTACGTTCGATAAGGACGGCAATCTGTGGGTGACTAATTCTGACAAGATTACCGGTCGTGCCGGTGTGCGTATCCTTAAGGCTGACGGCACGTGGATATCCCCTTCGTACAAGAAACTGCCTGCTTATGTGCCGACTCTTGGGGATGTTCTTTTTACTTCTAACGGGCAAATCTGGATTAACTCGGTCCGTGACATATATGGCATTTTTGTAATAGACCCTGGTAATACACTTGATGACCCCACCGATGACAAGACACAGTGGATAAACAATTTTTACGATCAGGACGGCAAGACAATCGATATGTTTACCGTCACGAGTATCGTCGAAGACCGTGACGGTACATTGTGGATTGGTACGAACAGAGGGCCGATTCTTTATTATCAGACTTCAACCCTTTTTGAAAAGATTCCGACATTTACCCGTGTGAAGGTTCCGCGCAACGATGGGACAGACGAAGCCGACTATCTGCTTTCCACATCGCCCATTCAGGCTATCGCTGTTGACGGGGCAAACCGTAAGTGGCTTGCAACTGAAAACGACGGAGCCTATCTGGTTTCGGCTGACGGCCTTAAAACCATCCATCACTTTACGAAAGACAACAGCCCGCTTCCTTCCAATAATGTCTATTCGGTTTTCGTCCATCCTTTTGATGGGGAGGTGTTTATGGGAACTGAGCAGGGATTGGTTTCATACCGTGACCAGGCAATCGAAGGGGCTGACAGCTATAATAATGTATATGCCTATCCCAATCCGGTCGCACCTGAGTTCACGGGGGATATTCTCGTGACGGGGCTCAAGGAATCCTCTCAGGTTCATATTACCGATATTCAGGGACATATCATGGCCAAGGGAACCAGTCTGGGCGGACAGTTTGCCTGGAACGGTTGCCGGCCGTCAGGCGAGCGGGCAGCCTCGGGAGTGTATCTTGTCTTTGTTGCCGATGAGGATGGCAACAAGGGAGTTGTGTGCAAAATCGTTTTACTCAAATAAACAACCAATACTTAAATCTGTTTGAAACAATGCAAGTAACAGTCAAAGAGCTAGACAATGCCGTAATACGTTTTTGCGGCGACTCAGGTGACGGAATGCAGCTGACAGGTACTCTTTTTTCTACTTTGTCTGCCGTATTCGGCAATGAGATTTCTACATTTCCAGACTATCCGGCTGAGATGCGTGCCCCACAAGGTAGCCTGAGTGGTGTTTCGGGCTATCAGGTTCATATCGGCTCGAGCAAGATTTACACCCCCGGTGACCAGGCAGACGTTTTGATTGCCATGAATCCTGCCGCCTTGAAAACAAATGTAAGCCATATCAAACGCAATGCCGTAGTGGTAATTGATGAGGATACATTCAATGCCCAGGGGTTGGAGAAAGCCGAATTCAAGACCGATGACCCAATCAAGGAGCTCCATATCGAATCGGCCCAGGTGGTCGGTGTACCTATCAGTTCGCTGACAAAGGCCAGCCTGGAGGGAAGCGGTCTGGACAACAAGAGTGTCCTGCGCTGCAAGAATATGTTTGCACTTGGATTCGTCTGCTGGCTGTTCAACAAGCCGCTTGAAGAGGCTGAACATCTCCTTTCGAAGAAGTTCTCCAAGAAGCCTGCCCTGCTTGAAGCCAATATGAAGGTGATGACCGATGGCTACAATTACGGTCACAACATTCACGCTTCTGTTTCAACCATTACCGTGAACCCGTCAAAGCTGGAAAAAGGCATTTATACCGATGTGAAGGGTAATCAGGCAACCGCATGGGGACTTATCGCAGCCAGTGAAAAGTCGGGCCTGCCATTGTTCCTTGGCAGCTATCCTATCACTCCTGCCACCGATATCCTGCATGAACTGGCATTGCGCAAGGATCTCGGGGTGAAAACGGTGCAGTGCGAAGATGAAATCGCCGGTGTATGTACCGCTATCGGTGCCTCTTTTGCCGGCAATCTCGCAGCAACCTCTACTTCCGG
>DCHH01000065.1:361-4005 GCA_002315625.1 Bacteroidales bacterium UBA1757 | reverse complement strand
CTTCAGGCCCTCTACGGCCGTAACGGTGAATCTCCTGCTGTGGTTATTGCCGCCAGTACACCAGCCAACTGCTTCGACTATGCTTTCCAGGCCGGCAAGATTGCATTGGAACACATGACTCCTGTCATTTTGCTTACCGATGCATTCCTTGCAAATGGCTCTTCCGCATGGCGTATTCCGGATATGAATACATTCCCCACAATCAACCCGCCGTATGCTCCCGAAGAGATGCGCGGACAGTGGGCCCCATACTTGCGTAATGACAGCAATATGGTCCGCTACTGGGCACTGCCCGGGCGCGAAGGCTTTGCCCACCGTATCGGAGGCCTAGAAAAGGACACAAAGACCGGCGCTATCTCCACGGATCCGGCTAACCACCAGCTTATGTGTGAGTTGAGGGCAAAGAAAGTAGCAGCCATCGCCAAAGAACTTCCACAGCTTGAAGTATTAGGAGAACCCGAGGCCGATACTTTGGTTGTCGGTTGGGGAGGTACTTTCGGACATCTCTATGCGGCTGTTGAATCGCTCAATCAAGAGGGCAAGAAGACCGCCCTGGCACATTTCAACTTTATCAACCCGCTGCCAGCCAATACAGAGGAGGTTCTTTCGCGTTACAAAACAATCGTTGTATGCGAGCTTAATAGCGGCCAGTTTGCATCGTATCTCCGTGCGCAGATTCCTTCTGTTGCCACCAGAATCTGTCAGGTCAACAAGATTGAGGCCCAGCCATTCACCGTCAAAGAGGTTATCGACGGTATCAACAATTCCCTTTAAAATTTTGCAACTATGTATATAGCAAACGATTATAAAAGCAGCGGGAAGGTGAAATGGTGCCCCGGCTGCGGTGACCATGCAGTACTTGCAACACTTCACAAAGCAATGGCTGAAATCGGGGTCGCTCCCGACAAAATGGCGGTCATCTCCGGTATCGGATGTTCTTCGAGACTGCCGTACTATATGAATACATACGGTTTCCATACAATCCACGGTAGGGCTTCGGCCATCGCTACTGGCGTCAAGACTGCAAATCCCGACCTCACTGTCTGGCAGGTGACTGGCGACGGCGACTGTCTGGCTATCGGCGGCAACCACTTTATCCATGCCTTGAGACGTAATATCGATGTGAATATAATCTTGATGAACAACCGCATCTATGGTCTTACAAAAGGACAGTATTCACCGACGTCACCCAAGGGATTCGTCTCGAAATCATCACCTTACGGCACTGTTGAAGAACCTTTCCGTCCGGCCGAACTGGCTTTCGGAGCCCGCGGAACATTCTTTGCCCGCATTCTTGATGTCGATTTGAAAAACTCTCAGGAAGTGCTGGTGAAAGCTGCTCAGCACAAGGGGGCATCTGTGGTCGAAGCATTGGTCAACTGTGTGATTTTCAACGATGGAACACACAAGGACATTTCCGAGAAGGAGGTTCGTGACGACCGCTGCATCTATCTCCGTCATGGTGAGAAGATGATTTTCGGCAAGAACCGCGACAAGGGCCTTATGATGGACGGCTTTAGTCTGAAAGTGGTCACGATCGGCGAGAACGGCATTACCGAAGCTGACATACTTACCCACGATGCACATTGTCAGGACAGCACGCTCCACTTCCTGCTAGGAACGATGAGCGGACCGGACTATCCGGTAGCTTTGGGTGTAATCCGCGATGTGGAGGCCCCTACCTACGAAATGGAGGTTGCAAAACAGATTGAAGAGATTGAGGCCAAACGCCCCAACATCCATTGTCTGAACGACTTCTTCAAGACTCTGGAGAGTTGGGAAATCAAGTGATTATTTGACAACGGCGGACGCCATTGCAGCCTGCTACTTCTCGGCAGACTGCAATGCGCGGAGCTGACGCTTTGTTATTTTGACAATAGTGCCGTGCTTGTGCCCTTCGGGGACTGAAATTTTGTCATCTATGGGGGTGAAGGTGAAGAAATCCTTCGTTGAGACGGCTCCGTATCGGTACTCACGATAGACATCGTAGTAAATTAGCCACTCGTCGCCAACTCGTACTACGCATGGCCCCTCGCTGTAGGTTGGGCTGAATGGTTCGCAGGGGTCGGCAAACGGCCCTTCGGGTGTCGGGCCATAGACGCAGAAACAATTGCTGAAGCCCGGCTTGCGGTTGTCTTTCAGCACAAAGACATAATCATTGTCGCCACGTTTGACAAGGAAACCGTCAATGGTGTTGTATCCTATGTCGTAATACTGCTTCGCTGGTGTGAAGGTCTTAAAATCCTTTGTTTTGGTATAGTATGGACGATGGCACATGTTGGTGCCAAGCCGGTCTGCCTCGGTGAAACGTTCAGGCGAGATTCCTGATGACCATATTATAAGGAATTCATCCTTTACGTCGTCATAGAAAAGCTCCGGAGCCCATACGTTGTTAGTGCAGGAATCTTCCATGACGGGAATCACCTGCTGCTCGCTCCAGTGAATAAGATCCTTGGAATGTGCATAGCCGAATCCGCGGCTGCCGCTCCATTGGGTGGTCCATACAAGATGGAACGTACCGTCAGGCCCCTGCACGATGGAAGGGTCGCGAAGAACCCGTGTCGGACAGTACTTCGGGGTGACGGTGTCGCCGGTGAAACGGTCGATATAAGGCGCGTCGTTGCCAACTTCGGGGGTAAGCCAGACTCCGCCAAGGGTGTCCCAGTGGTAGCCGTCAAGGCTGTATAGGTACTGCATACCGTGAATTGAGGGTTCACGGAACGACGTGAACAGATAGACATCGCGCTCAGTGCAAGCCGCCATCCACAAGGTTACGGCTACCAGAAAGATTGATTTTGAGAGTCTCATTACCGCTTGTTTATTATTGAATTAGTATTTCCCATTATGTCGTTGAACGTCTCCATCCATAAATCTGCCATGAGCTGATGGCCGCCGGCTGTCGGGTGGATGCCGTCCCAGATGTATAGTTTCTCGTTTATCCCCTTGTGAGACGCAATAGCCTTGTCGAACATTTTCTGATAGTCAAGGCATGGGAAGCCGTAATCCTTTGCAATCTTCTTGACGACATCGCCAAGACGGTTCACCATCAGATCACGGATTGTTCCGTTGTGGATGGCAAATGGGGTGCAGAGGATGACTCTGCGCTCGGGGTGGCTGTCAAGAGCTCTGTCAATCAACTTCCGGTAGGTCTTCTCCCATGTCTCATAGTCGAAGCCGCTTACGGAAGTGTTCCCGGCACGTATGTATTTCTCGATGTCGTTGATGCCGATAAGTATGCTTACAACGTCGGGCTGAACATCGATGCAGTCTTCGCCCCACCATTTTGACAAATCTTCAAGGGTATATCCGCTGACACCGTGGTTGACGAACTGGTACTTGCCGGGTTCGTATGCCATGTAGTGAGCGGCGCAAAGGAACATGAAACCGTGCCCGAAAATATGGTTCTGGTCTTTCTGGTTTCGCATGCGGGAGGGTTTGGCCCCGCCTCCGCCCCAGTTGCCGTCGGTGACCGAATCGCCCATGAACAGCACCCGGACCGGTTGGCCCTCCGTCTCCAAAGTCTTATTCTGCCGCTTGTTACTGCAACTGCAGCACATTATGGCAAAGCATATCAGGCAAAGAATACCATTTCTCATATAAATGTTGAAGTTTGTCACTCACAAAAATAATACAGAAGATTGGTA
>DCHH01000065.1:0-301 GCA_002315625.1 Bacteroidales bacterium UBA1757 | reverse complement strand
ATTACAGTTGCGGACCAGCCTTGACGAGAGCCTTGCCAGCGTCGTTGGTGGTATATTTGCCGAAGTTCTTGATGAAACGGGCGGCAAGATCCTTTGCCTTGACTTCCCATTCTTCAGCGCTCTTGTAGGTGTCGCGAGGATCGAGGATGTTGGGATCAACACCTTCCAACTGTGTGGGAACGGTGAAGTTGAAATACGGAATCTTCTTGGTCGGAGCCTTGTCGATGCTGTGGTTCAGGATGGCGTCGATGATGCCACGGGTGTCGCGGATAGAGATACGCTTGCCTGTGCCGTTCCAGCC
>DCHH01000081.1:13684-16358 GCA_002315625.1 Bacteroidales bacterium UBA1757 | reverse complement strand
TCTATTGAAGAGATGAGGCCCTGTTCGAACTTGCGCTGGTTCAGATGCCAAGCCTCTCCCTGTACCTCAGAACGCCTTTGCGCCTGCAGCATGGCCGACTCGGCCCCGTCCCTGTCCTGGACTGCACGCTTAACCTCACTTTCCACGTCATGTACAGCCTTATCATATTCATAGTTTGCACGGCTCAGGTCGCTGCGGCGCTTGGAAAGAAGTGTGTTCTTACTCAGATGGTCGTAAATAGGTATCGAAAGGCTGAGCTGAACGTACTCGCCACCATGATTCTTGAACTGGTCCCAATAAGGTTCTGTGATGTATGTCGCATCGCCGGGGTAGGTGTAATAGCTCGTTGACCACCCGCCATTGAGCGTAAGTCTTGGAAGGAGCTGCCACTTTGCGGTTGAGAGGTTCCTTTCTGCATTTTCAACGGTTCCCTTGGCAATTGCCACTGAAGGGACAAACGAAAGGGCGACGTCGATAATCTCATCGGCAGGCTGAATGTCTGTGGAGGTAATATCAAGTGAAGAAATCTCGGTATCGATAACAAGTTCCTCGTCAACTGGCCAGAACATAACGTCCTGAAGGGTTATGAGAGCATCATTGTAGGAGTTGCGGGCCGAAGTGAGCTCATACTCCTTGTCGGCCAGGTCTGCCTGCATCTGCACAACGTCAGCATGCCCCTTTGTGCCAAGTTCCTCCTGACGCTCAGCCAGACGGACTGCAATGCGGGCATTTTCGGCCTGAGAGGCTATTATGTCACTAAGACGGCAGTAATACAAGGCGTTGAAATAGGCTTCCATAGTCGCAAGACACACCTTGTCCTCCTCCTGCGCCTCCCTGCTCAGCCCCATAGCAATTGAGGTCTTGGCTATTTTCATGTTGTTCACAGCCGAGAATCCGTCAAAGACGGTAATACCGGCCTGTGCCTGCCATCCATTATTGAACGAGGTTGTATTCATATAGACGTTGGTCTCCGGGTCAAGCGAACGGCCCCAATTGCCGTATGCGTAAGTCCCGGCCGAAACCGTTGGAGTGAATGCCTTCAGAATAGCTTCTCTGCGGTCGAGCCGCGCATCTCCAGTTCGTGTCTGCTGTATCCTGACCTGTGTGGAATTGCTCACAGCGTATGCCATACAGTCGTGGAGCGTCATCTTCTGCTGGGCTCCGGCAGAAAATGCTACAATAGTAAGAAACGCCGATAATATCTTTTTCATCTTTCCGATTATAAAGCAGTATTGACTTGGTTTATGAAATCACTAATCGCATTTTTAATGAAAAATATGAATCATTTCGCGTGCCACGACTGCTATCTAATTGATTTTCGAGTATTTATAGAAACAATAATCTCTTGGTAGTGTAAAGTTACTTTACAACGATGTAAAGAAAGATTACAGTCGGACCGGACTGGTCGTTATCAATTTTTTCGATACAATTATCGATTACATTTATTGCGGAGCAAACAAAACATTCATACCTTTGCCAAAGTAAAACACAATACCTATTAAAATAATCGTTATGGCTAAATTTATCTGCTCAGTCTGTGGTTATGTCCACGAAGGAGATGAGGCTCCCGCAAAGTGCCCTCAGTGCGGTGTTCCCGCTTCAAAGTTCAAAAAAGTAGAAGAGAGTGAAAAGATCGAGTTCGTTCAGGAGCACGTCATCGGAGTAGCAAAGGGTGTGGATCCCGAAATCATCAAGGATCTCAATGCTCATTTCAACGGTGAATGCACAGAAGTCGGTATGTACCTGGCTATGAGCCGTCAGGCCGACCGTGAAGGCTATCCTGAAGTGGCAGAAGCTTTCAAGCGCTATGCTTGGGAAGAGGCCGAACACGCTGCCAAATTCGCTGAACTGCTCGGTGATGTAGTATGGGATACCAAGACCAACCTTGAGAAGCGTATGATGGCTGAAGCCGGTGCCTGCGCCGACAAATTCCGTATTGCCAAGAACGCAAAAGCCCAGAACCTGGATGCCATTCACGACACTGTCCACGAAATGGCCAAGGACGAAGCTCGTCATGGAAAGGGTTTCGAAGGACTTTTCAACCGCTACTTCAAAAAATAAAACGACTGGTTCGCGTTAAAATAACCGCAATAAAAAAGCCGCTCAGAAATTTTCGGGCGGCTTTTTTTATTTTTTAATTCATCCATTTATCAAGCCAGGAGTAAAATTCCCTGTGCCAGAAAAGGGAGTTCTGCGGCTGGAGAATCCAGTGGTTTTCCTCGGGGAAAACAAGCAGCTTGCTGGGGACACCCATCATCTGTGCTGCATTGAAAGCAGCCATACCCTGCCCGTAAGGGATTCTGAAATCCATCATTCCATGGATGCAGAGAATCGGTGTATGCCAGTTTGTGACCATCTCGGACGGGGAATTTGCATAATGGCGTACAGCCTTGGGAGTAGTAGCGTAGGGTGCGCCGGCCTGCTGCATACCGCCGAAGGTGACACCGTCACCGCTCGGACCCGTCTCTCCCTCCTTAAAAGCATACTCTGTCAGACCTCCGTTGTCCCAGTTGGCGAACCACATCTCCTCGGTTGTGAACCACAACATTTTTTCATCAAAAATTCCGGCATGAGCAATGAAGCAATCATAGAGATCGCCATGCATTCCTTCAAGCATATATGCCGAATAGCCACCATAGCTTGCACCTACGCAGGCCAGCTTGCTGACGTAGGG
>DCHH01000081.1:9169-13505 GCA_002315625.1 Bacteroidales bacterium UBA1757 | reverse complement strand
TGTTTGAGCTCTGAGGACCACCCAGCACTATTTCTATGGCAGGATACTCTTTCGTGGCATCAAACTTCGGGGGATAGACCACCCAGCACTGCATCTGCTTGCCGTCAACCGTCTCAACATACACACTCTCTGATGTCGGTTCGTCCAGCTGGGAAAAGATGTGTTCATTCTCATGGGTAATCTGTGCGAAAGATGCATCAGCACCCGTCTTGACATTAACCAGCTCTATGGGGAAATTCAGACAATAATAACTGGCCAGCAAACTGTTGTCTCCTGTTTTGGCAAACGGGGAGAAAAAGTCGTAATTCCAGTCGGAGGGGGTAAGACGAGCATAGGAACCGTCCTGCACATTGGCAGAGAACAAAGCCTGCACACCATCTATCAGGGCATTGAATATAATATTGTCTCCATCCCAGAAGATGCCGGAAGCATCGCGGTCAAGCTCTTTTGCCAACTGGCGGGTATTGCTGAAACTCATTCCAAAACACTGTCCTTCAGCAGATGAACTTGACTCCACATCACAAACCATAAGGCGCTGTTGGTCAGCCTCATATCCATCACGGGCCATGCTTATCCATGCCAAATATTTACCATCAGCACTCCAGACGGGGTCAGTATCATAACCTCCACCAAAGGTAACCTGCTCGGTTGAACCAGTAAGGATATCATAGACGAAAATGTCTGTGTTGGTGCTGAAAGCGTACTGCTTGCCGTAGAGCTTTCGGCATGAATATGCAATATGACGGCTGTCGGGAGCCCAGTCAAGCTGCTCCGCTCCACCGAACGGCTCGGTCGGAAGTTCGAAAGAATTGTCAGCACCAAGTATGTCGGTACTGCTCTCAGGAGTAATTGTTCCGTTGACAAAGGTCGAGAAGTATGTACGGGGAATTTCGGTAACCCAATGATCCCAGTGTCGATACATCAGGTCCTCTGTTGCGTATGCCTGTGCCTTGTCAAGTTTCGGGTCGGTATCTGAGGGTTGAACCAGCTTGGGGTTCTTGATGCTGCTGATATACAATATGAGTTGCTCGTCAGGGGAAATCTTGAATTCGCTGATGCCTGCCGGAACCTCGCTGAGCTTTACTTTCTTTCCAAGTTTTCCCGATGAATACGGGGCTTTCCACAACTGTCCGCCCTGAAGGAAGAAGATTGTACTGCCATCCTTGCTCCATCGTGCATTTGATACACTCTTGGCGAAACGGGTCAGCTGCCTGCGTCCACTTCCGTCAGGATTGCAGATGAACAGGTTCCTGCAAGTACGGTTAGCTTCGATGTCGGTATAGCTGACACCATATAATATTGTACTGCCGTCGGGACTCAGCTGTGCATCCGAAAGCCTGCCCAGTGAGAGCAATGTCTCAGGGGTCATCACTCCGTCCTCAATTGTTATGTCAGATGCTCCGACATAACCCGACTCCGTTTTCTGTGTGCAACTGCCTGCCATTATCAAGACTGTGCAAAGAAGGGGGAAAAATTTATTCATGAATTCAGTTTGTTGGTGGCGGTGTCGGGGAAAACAACGGTAGGCTTGAAGCTCTTGGCCTCCTCAAAGTCCATCGTTGCGTATGAAATGATAATCAGGACATCTCCGGGCATAGCCTTGCGGGCAGCTGCTCCATTCAGGCAGATAACTCCTGAGCCGCGCTCGCCCTTGATGGCGTAAGTTTCAATGCGCTCGCCGTTGTTCTTGTTGAGCACTTGAACTTTCTCATATTCAATGATATTTGCCGCATCGAGCAAATCCTCATCGATTGTGATACTCCCTACATAGTTAAGGTTGGCTTCCGTGACGTGAACCAGATGAATCTTTGATTTTAAGACCTCTATTTGCATGGCATTCATTTCAAAAACGGGGCAAAGGTATGTAAAATCATTCATTTTGATTACATTTGCCACAACTTAATCACAAAACTGACATGGAACAGAAAAAGAGCAGCCTCAAAAGTACGATTGCCGTATCCCTGACCAATTATCTTGATGCCGGTGCCATAGTTGCCGGAGCCAGCGGACTTACCCTCTGGAAAGATTATCTACAACTGACCGAAGGACATTTGGGATGGTTGAATGCCATCAGCGCCAACTGTCTCGGTGCCGCAATCGGAGCCATCATCGGCGGATATCTGGCCGACAGGTACGGTCGAAAGTTCATATACACCTACAATCTGCTCATCTATATGCTGGGCGTTCTGCTCATCTGCATGTCTGTCAGCTTCCCCGTCCTGCTGATGGGCTTTCTGGTTACCGGCATTTCCGTAGGCGTTGGGGTTCCGGCCTCTTGGACCTACATCTCGGAAAATTCCGAAGTGAAAAACCGCGGACGCAATATTGCCATTTCACAGATGGCTTGGGGAATCGGTCCGACCATCATCCTGATTCTCGGCACACTTCTGGCTCCTCCCACAGCCGGACAGTCAGGCGGTGTATGCTTCGGTCTGGTCCAGTCTGTAGCCGGATGGTTCGGCATCACGGAAGGGGCCTCACTTAACGTCTTCACCAGCCGCATCGTCTTTGCCTCACTCTTCATTGTGGCATTGATTGCATGGCTGCTCCAGCGGCAGTTGGAAGAATCAAAACAGTGGGTAGAGGCAAAATCTACGGTGAAAACGAACAGAGGTCAGGGAATGTTCGAATCATTCGGCATACTTTTAAAGAACAAGACAGCCGTCAAGACCATAGCAATACTCGCGGGTATGTACCTTTCCTGGAATCTTGTTGCCTCGGTTATGGGATTCTTCCAGCCACATATCTATGAAACTGCTGGCGGTCTGTCCAACCAGTACGCCAACATGCTCACTATGGGACAATGGGTCCTCATTATCCTGACCACCTTTGTATTCTCTCTGATTGTCGATAAGGTGAACCAGCGCGGTCTGCTTGCCTTCGGCGTGGGAATGGGCATCATTGCCTGGCTTATCGTCCTTACCGTCGGAATCAACAGCATCACCGGACTGCTTGTCTTCACGGCTCTCTGGTCGATACAGGGCGGCGTTTCCGTACAGTCGTTCTATGCCCTCTGGGCCTCCGAGCTTTTCCCTGCCAAATACCGCGCCGCCGCACAGGGCATTATGTTTTTCCTGGTGCGTGGCCTGTCGGCCGTATGGGGTATCTGCTTCGTCTATATTTACGGTGAAAACGGAGAAGGATTCACTATTGCAGCTGTCGTAATGGCAATTTTGCTTGTCATCTCGTTGTTTATAGGTGTGATGATGGCGCCTACCACCCGTGGCAAATCCTTGGAAGAAATTACCAAGGAGCGCTACGGCGATGATTTCTGACCCGAATTATTCATTCCCACGACAATGGAAAAAGCAGGAAAAGCCACCTGGATATGGTATCCCGGCGATTTTGAGATTTGGTTGGGCAATAAGATGAACAACCGGAGAACTGAACGTGGAGCTATCTTTCCCCCCTTCTGGAAACAGGACAGCCACTGGCCCACCGTTGAGTTTTCAAAAGCTTTCACCCTTGAGAAAGACGAAGAGATACACATCTATGCTGAAGGCTCATACAATTTCATGCTCGACGGCAAGCTGCAATTCGGACAGCCTGACTCTTTCCTGCTGACTGCAGGCGGGCACAAGCTCAATATCAAGGTTCACAACCAGATAACCCCTCCTGCCCTACTGATTCAAGGTGAATCCCTATATACCGACTCATCCTGGCTTGCCACATACGAGGACAAAATATGGATTGATGAAAACGGTGTGGCACACGGCTCGGGCATATATGTGCCAGCCGCCTGCTGGAACTTCGACACTCCCGAGGCAGGTCCCTCCTCTTTCCATCTTTGCCGGAGCACAATGCAGGCTCAGTCTAAAAGTCCTGTGAAAGGACGTCTGATCGCCATATTGTACGATTTCGGCAAAGAGACTTTCGGGTTTCCAGTTCTCAAAGGGCTCAGCGGGGAAGGAAGCATCAGCCTGTACTATGGTGAAAGCAGTGCCGAGGCTCTGGACTGCGAACACTGCGAAACTCTTGACCGCCTCAGTCTCTCAAATGGAGTCATCCGGGACCTTGGGCACAAGGTGTCCGCTGCAACCGACAACTTCACCCTGCCGGAAAGCAAAGCCTACAGGTATGTATGCGTCGAATGCGATGGGACTGCCAATGTCGATGGGTTGGCTATGGAGTATGAATATCTGCCACAGAATGAATCCAAAAGCGGTTCGTTCCGTTGCAGCGACGACCTGTTAAACGAAATCTGGAAGGTCTCAGCCTATACAATGGACCTTACCACCCGCGAGTTTTTCGTTGACGGCATAAAGCGCGACCGCTGGGTGTGGAGCGGCGATGCCATCCAGTCGTACCTCATGAACTACTATCTGAGATTCGACAC
>DCHH01000081.1:0-9115 GCA_002315625.1 Bacteroidales bacterium UBA1757 | reverse complement strand
GGCAAGGATCCCGTCACAGCTCACGTAAACACCATTATGGACTACACCTTTTATTGGTTCAAGTCCATTCTCGATTATTACCAGTACTCAGGAGATATCGACTTCGTCCGTGAAATGTATCCCAAGATGGTGACCTTGATGGATTATTGTCTTTCACGCACTATAAAACAGGGAGAATTGTCCGGGATGATGGAAGGACAGCCCGACGACTGGATTTTCGTGGACTGGGTCGATTTTCCGATGCATAAACGGGGAATAATGTGCTTCGAGCAGATTCTTTTCGCCAAAAGCCTTGAGACCATGTCTGTCTGTGCCGGATTGCTCGGAGAGGATAATCCGTACGACAGACTCGCTCAATCACTGCGCGAGAAGACCGACAGGATTTTCTGGGACGAAGATTGCCACGCTTACCTTCACAATATTGAAGAAGGACAGCTGAACCCGATGGTGACCAAGTTCCCGAATATGTTTGCCATAAACTTCGGCTACACGGACGAAAACCGGCAGCAGGAAATCCTTGAAAATGTAATGCACAACGACCAGGTCGAAGCCATCACGACTCCGTACATGCGTTTTTATGAGCTTGAAGCCCTGTGCAAGTCAGGTATGCAAAAGCAGGTAAAGCGCGAAATAAAATCGTACTGGGGCGGGATGCTCAAAGAACAGGCCACCACTTTCTGGGAAAAATACATACCTTCTGAAAAAGGTCCGGAACACTTGCAGATGTACGGCAGGCCCTTCGGAAAGAGCTTGTGCCATGCCTGGGGTGCTTCGCCTATCTACCTGCTCGGCAAGTATTTCTTAGGCGTACAGCCTCTCAAGCCCGGATACGAGGAGGTTGAAATCCGACCCGAACTGGCAGATATGGAGTGGATGGAAGGAGCAGTTCCAACCCCCAAGGGTCTGATTCATGTCAAGATGGATCGCGATCACATATCCGGAAGCATACCTTCGGGAAAGGGATATGTCTATTTCAATAAAAAATATGAGAAACCTGTGACTCGTGGCGGAGAGCTCGAACAGCTGACGAAAACCGAGTACAGGCTCTGTGTAGAAGCCGGAAAAGACTTTGAGATTTGTCTCTGAATCAGAAATGGTTATTATTTGCGATGACCCTCACGGGAAGGTGGCTCCTATCTATGACCATTTGTTGGGAAGGATGTCACCGACAGTCAGGGATCACGTCCTGCAATTCCGTTTTCTCAAGGACAGGGAATTGTCGCTATGCGGATACAGTCTTCTGCTGGAAGGGTTAGACAAATATTTCAATCTGAAGCCTGCAATCCTTGATTTTGACTACTCTCCTGCCGGAAAACCGTCATTGAAAGGCTACTCTAGTATCCATTTCAATATCAGCCACTGCGACAAGGCGGTAGCATGCGCCCTGTCGGAACATCCGATAGGGGTTGATGTGGAATGTGTGTCGAACTTCACCCCAGACCTGATAGATTTCTGTATGAATCCATCAGAAGCCTCAGCCATACGTCGAAGCGACGATCAAGCCTTATCTTTTCTGGAATACTGGACAATGAAAGAAAGCCTGCTGAAACTGACGGGTGAAGGGCTCCGCGATGACCTGAAATCAGTTCTGAACGATACGAAAGACTATCAGTTTATAAAGCATACCGACCCGCAGGGCCAATATGTCTGTACTGAAGCACACTTCAAACTACTGGGCAACCACTTCGCCGAGTAGCGTCGCAGACGAGGCTCCGGTTATCCTTACCCGGACAAAATCTCCTGCATGGTGGGTGATTTCATGCCCGTTGACAGACGATGTGCGGTTAAAGACCACCGTCTTATTCTTCTCCGTCCTGCCACACAATTGTTCTCGCGAGCGCTTGGAAAAACCCTCTGCTAGCACCATGTAGGTCTGACCGATTTCCTTTTGGTTACTTTCTGCGCTGAGATGGTTCTGCAGGTCGATTATTTCGGACAATCTGCGGAGTTTTATCTCTTCCGATACGTCGTCCGGAAGATGCTTTGAAGCGTATGTACCGGGTCTTTCGGAGTACTTGAACATGAAAGCCGAGTCGAAGCCGACCTCGCGCATAAGGCTCAGGGTCTGCTGATGGTCCTCCTCCGTCTCACTATGGAATCCGCAGAAGACATCGGTTGAAATACCGACATTAGGGATGATTCGTTTCATCGCCTCAATACGGCCGAGATACCATTCACGGTCGTATTTGCGGTTCATCAGCTTGAGGATGCGCGAACTTCCCGACTGCACCGGCAAATGAATGTGGTTACAGATATTCGGATAACGGGCGACTGTCTCAAGAAGCTCGTCGCTCATATCCTTGGGATGGGAAGTCGTGAAGCGAATCCACATATCAGGTGCAGCCTCAGCCACCATAGCAAGCAGCTGAGGAAAGCATATATTTTCATCGCTGTTTTCCGGGATGAAGCGATAGGAATTCACATTCTGGCCCAGCAATATCACCTCCTTGAAACCCCGCTCCCGAAGGTCTGCCAACTCATTCAGGATACTCTGAACGTCACGGCTTCGTTCTCTGCCACGGGTATAAGGGACAATACAATAGCTGCAAAAATTGTTACAGCCGCGCATAATGGAGATGTAGCCCGATATATTTCCAAGCCGCATAGGCATCACGCTACGATAGGTTTCCGTCTTTGACAACTCGACATTGACGGCTTTTTCCCCCATTTCAACAGAAGAAATAAGGTTGGGCAAATCCATATAGGCATCCGGTCCGGCAACAAGATTGACCCCATAGCTGACCAGTTCGTCCTTCATCCGTTCGGCCATGCATCCGATTACACCGATGATTTTCTTTTTCGTTGACTTCGTAGCCCTGAGTGCCTGAAGCCGGCCGAAAATCTTCTGCTCTGCATTGTCGCGGATAGAACAGGTATTCAACAGTATGATGTCAGCCTCGTCAATGTTGTCACAATGGTCAAAGCCGTCCATCTTCAGAATTGAAGCCACCACCTCGCTGTCGGCCACATTCATCTGGCAACCGTATGTCTCGATGAAGAAGTATTTCATGAGTTTTTAAATTTCGGAGTAAGGATTTCCTGGTAAATGACAGCCCGTCTGAGAGTCTCCGCGTCTTCAAGTTCCTGACGTATCTCATTGCAAACCGATGGTGTTTCAACGACTTTCAAAGGCTCTTTTTCTTCAAAAGCGGGAACGGAAATAGGACGAGTATTGTTTACCTCTGCCGTCTGCATCGGACGATAAGACTCTGCCGGGCTCTTATAGACTTCGGTCTTTGGAATCACTACAGTTTCTTCAGGAACCTCAATATCCACACTCGGGATAAAATTATCGTCCTCTTTCTCAGGCAAATCGTCATCCTCAAGCAAATCAGTTAAAGTAGAAGTCAGTACTGAGGTCTGTTTTGCTGTACTCTTCTTTTTTGATACGGCTCCAACAATAGCAAAGACAACACAAATGATAAAAGTTAGCAGTCCGAATATATCTTCCATACGACAAGGCTTTATGAGGTGACAAAAATAGTGACTTTTTGACCAAAATCCTTACTTTTGCATCAAAACACATCTGTAATTATGGATAACCAGACTGATATCACATTATTACGATTCCTAGCCAACCGCAGGGTCATCCTCGGCTCCGGTTCACCACGTCGGAAGGAGCTTCTCAGCGGCTTAGGAATCACTTTTACCGTCGATTCCTCATCGCACACAAAAGAAAAATATGACCCCAGCCTGCCCCATGAAGCAATTGCACGCACTCTGGCAGAGCTTAAATCGGACGGATTCCACCGAACTCTCGAAGGGGACGAACTGCTGATCACAGCCGACACGCTGGTTCTTTGCGACGGTGAAATCCTCGGGAAGCCAAAAGACCGCGTAGATGCCCATCGTATGCTCCGCCTGCTCTCCGGCAAGACACACCAGGTAGTGACAGGCGTCTGCCTGCGCGACATTGCTCACCGTCACTCTTTTTCCTCGTTGTCGGAAGTAACCTTCCGCGAGATAAGCGACGAAGAAATCTACTATTACATTGATAATTACCGCCCATACGACAAAGCCGGAGCCTACGGTATCCAAGAATGGATAGGCTATGCTGCCATATCCTCAATCCACGGCTCATACTTCAACATAGTCGGCCTCCCTGTACAAAAACTATATGTGGAACTTTCCACATTCCTCGCAAACCCTGAAATATAATCAATCTCCAGGAATTGCGGTTCAATGCTCAAGGATTTCCTGAAGAGGAATCATTACGAAGGGGCGTTGGTTCATCAGGGGGTGTGGAAGGGTGAGCTCGAGTGTATTTACCTCCATGTCATCATACATAAGCAGGTCGATGTCGATTGGCCGGTCGTGATAGATTGGCTTTCCACCGTCATTTTCGGTCATTGTCTTGCTGGTACGCCCCAGTTCCTTTTCTATTTTCTGAGTCTCCTTAAGGCAGGCAAACGGTGAGAGATTTGTATCAACACGAATGCATGCATTAAGAAAAGGGTGTTCGGATTCAAAACCCCAGGGTTCAGTCTCATGAAAAGAAGAACGGGCCACTAAGGGTCCGATTCTTTTGTTGATGGAGAGAATTGCCCGCTCCAGCATTTCACGCCTGTTGCCAAGGTTTGACCCAAGCCCGATATAGAGATTTGACATAGGACAGGAATCAGAGGATTAGCATTGCATCACCGTAGCAACCGAACTTGTAACCTTCCTTCAATGCGACATCGTAGGCATCGAGAACAAGCTCGTAGCCACCGAAAGCTGCGGTAAGCATCAAAAGAGTGGAATATGGCATGTGGAAGTTTGTCACCATACTATCAGCCACACTGAAATCGTACGGGGGGAAGATGAACTTGTTGGTCCAGCCATCGTAGGGTTTCAAGATACTGGCAGCACCTACAGAGGTCTCAATGGCGCGCATCACGGAAGTACCGATTGCGCATACCTTATGCCCGTTTCTCTTGGCCTTGTTTACAATTTCGGCGTTCGCTTCATTGATAATCACCTGCTCGGAATCCATTTTGTGCTTGGTAAGGTCTTCCACGTCGATTTCACGGAAGCCTCCCAGACCGATGTGGAGCGTAATGTATGCGGCATCAACCCCTTTGATTTCCATACGCTTCATCAGTTCACGACTGAAGTGAAGGTTGGCAGCAGGTGCCACGACAGCACCTTCATTGGTAGCAAAAAGAGTCTGGAAATCGGTAGCATCGTCTTCCATCGGAGGACGGTTGAGGTACTTTGGAATCGGAGTCTCTCCCAAAGCAAACAACGACTGCTTGAAGGTATCGTGGTCGCCGTCATAGAGGAAACGGAGCGTACGGCCGCGGGATGTAGTGTTGTCGATGACCTCAGCCACCATTGACATATCCTCGCCGAAATAAAGTTTGTTGCCGATACGGATTTTGCGGGCCGGGTCAACCAGGACATCCCACAGGTGAAGGTCTGCGTTGAGTTCCCTGAGAAGGAACACCTCAATCTGAGCACCGGTTTTCTCCTTGTTTCCATACAAGCGGGCCGGAAAGACTCTCGTATCGTTGAAGATAAACGCATCTCCCTCATCAAAATAGTTCAGTATCTCTTTGAATACCTTGTGCTCAATGGTTCCCGTCTTACGGTTGACGACCATCATTCGCGCTTCGTCACGATATGTGGCCGGGTGCTGGGCAATCTGCTCCTGAGGCAGGTTGAATCTGAATTTCGATAACTTCATAGTGGATTATTTATTTGAATTATTCTTTTCTTTCGGGGCTCCTTACGGGGCTTTTCATTAGTATTATTCCCGGTGAAAACGAGCCTTGCGGGCTCTGGCTCAACCCAATCCTTCAGGTGGCTTTTCTTGAACTCGGTTATATCCTTGCAGTCGCTAAGGGTGATATCTCCGATACGGGTGCGGCAGAGTGCGGAAAGATAAGCACCGCAATGGAGTGCCTCACCGATGTCACGGGCAAGAGCACGGATGTATGTTCCCTTGCTGCAGACAACACGGATTGTAGCCGACGGACGGTTTTCCAGAGTCTCTGAAGCCGGCTTGAAATCGAGTAACTCTATCTCGTCAATGACAAGCGTCTTGGGTTTGAGGGCAACCTGCTCACCATCACGGGCAAATTCATACGCTCTCTTTCCCTGTATCTTGCAAGCGGAAAAAGTCGGTGGAACCTGTTCGATTTCCCCGATGAAATGGGAAAGTGTTTCTTCCACTATTTCCCTGTTCACGTGAGATGTATCAAAGGTCTGGTCAATCGGTTTTTCCAAATCGAAAGAGGGTGTGGTTGCTCCCAGACTCAGAGTCGCCACATATTCCTTGGTGCCGGCCTGAAGCTCTTCAATACGTTTGGTCGCCTTCCCTGTGCAGACAATCATGATGCCTGTAGCCAACGGATCAAGCGTACCGGCATGACCGACCTTAAGCTTCTTCATCTTCAGGCTACGGCATAGAGTGTAGCGAATGTCGTTGACCAGCTTGAAAGAGGTCCACGTCAAAGGCTTATTGAAATACAGGATGGTACCATCCAAGTATTTTTCCTGCTCTTCTGTCAGATTGTCAAACTCCTCAGGCATTTATTATCAGGCTTGTAACAATGGCAACACGATGGCTGCGATACCAATAATGGCACAATAGACGGCAAACCAGATAAGTTTGCCCTTCTTTACGATATTGAGCATCCATTTGCAGGCAACACAGCCAGAGATGAATGCAGCAAAGAATCCGATAAGCAACGAAGTCGCCGGAATTCCTTCCTGTGCGGCAGCGGCAAAGTCACCGCCAACAATATCGAGGAACATTTCTCCTAAAATGGGAATGATGACCATTATGAAAGAGAACTGTGCTATTTTTTCTTTCTTGCACCCCAAAAGCAAACCGGTGGCTATTGTCGAACCGGAACGGGACAGACCGGGCATTACGGCGCAGGCCTGTGCCACACCTATGATGAAGGCGTCCTTCCATCCGATTTTCTCCTTTGATCGTGGTTTGGCAAAATATGAGAAGGCCAGTAAAATTGCTGTGACCAACAGCATGCAACCGACAACCAGAAGTCCGTTGCCGAACAACTCCTCCACATAGTCCTTCAGGAAAACTCCGACGAAAAGGACGGGAATCATTGAAACGAAAATCTTGCAGACATATTCCATCTCTTCATTCCACTGGAATCGGAAAAAGTTTTTGATGAGAGACCATATCTCTGCCCATAATACGACAATCGTGCTGAGCACAGTTGCCCCGTGAACCAGAACAGTGAACAGAAGATTGCTTTCACCCTGTATGCCCAAGAGGTAATTACCGATTTCAAGATGCCCGCTACTGCTTACGGGCAAATATTCTGTAAGACCCTGCACGAGCCCCAGAATTAATGCTTCCCAACCGCTCATAGTTATTTTTCTACGATTTTATCGGAACTTTCCAAAGAATCTTTTCCTTTCGGCTTGATAAGAATACCCACCAGCACGACGACAAAACCAATAAAGGAAACCGTCGGAGCGACGACAATGCGCCGGAAACTGAAGATGTCGGGGTTGTATGCCTCCTTGGTCGAGGGGGCACCCATCATCAGACAAAAACCGATGACAATCAGTATTACACCTGCCAAAATAAAGTACAAGTTGTTTTTTTCAAGAGCAAACCGTGTGTTCATATTATTGTTATTCAAAATTATACGCGATACATTTCATCATCACTCATCCTTAGGAAGTGATTTACGGCAGAGACGGTGGAAACGGCAGAAATGGTAATTCCCAATGCCTCGATAATGACAAATACCAGGACTATTGTCTGAAGGTCAACGAGGTCGCTGATACCGGGAAACACTTTATCAAGACCCATCACGGACAGGTAGTAAAGGCCTGTGGCTAACAGACCGCTGACAAAGCCGGATACGACATTCCTATTGACAAACGGCCGCCTAATGTAACTGTATTTGGCTCCGACCAGACACATTGTATGGATTTGGTGACGCTTGGCGTAGATTATCAGCCTGACCGTATTGCGAATCAGTACAAACGAGATAAGAGTGAGCAGAGCCGCTACAAGGAGCAAAACCTTAGTGATTGAAAGGATATTTTTGTTAACCACCTCAATCAGGTTCTCCTGATAAGTCACCTCCTTGACACCCTTGTACGCAGTAAGTTCCTTTTCCAGTTCCTTGATTTTTGTCATATTGGCCGCTTCGGGGGTAAGGTTTACCTCGAAGGTGGCTGGTAACGGATTATAACCGAGCAGCTCAGACGGACTATAACCAAGTTCCTTGGTCAGTTCATTCAGTGCGGATTCCTTATCTATATAGTTGACGGCTTTTGCCCAGGATGCCTTTTCGAGTTGTTTTTGCAGTTTCTGTACATCCTGCGGCTTGACGGCATCATTCAAAACCACAGTAATATGGATGCTTTCGCGGGTTTTCTTGGAAAGGTCGTGCGCGAAAAGTCCCATAGTAATCATTATGGCAAACAGAAGCAGCACCAAAGTAATGCTTATTGTGGCCGTCAGACGTGAGCCAAATGCGCTTTCACCTCTCTTTTCCTTATGTACCCTTGTCGTGTCAGACATATATAATCCATTATTAAAGAGAGCTTTGCGTATATGTCGGCCAAATCTCTCCCAAATTCGCTGCAAAAGTACGGATTACTTGCGTTAATTGCAACGGCATTATAAACAAAAACCCCTCTTCAATTTCTTGGAGAGGGGCCTGAATATTTGGTGATTAACGGTATCAATCCCACTTGGTGTTGTGCATGTCGCCGGAAGCGGCAAACTCAAGATGCATATTGAATGCCTTGGCCAGAGTGTGAGGAGTGTGTGCGCCTTTCGAGAGTTTCAGGTAGTCCCACAGCAGCTCCTTGTAATCGGGATGTACGCACTTTTCGATGATTTCCTGTGCGCGTTGGATGGGCGACTTGGCTCTCAGGTCGGCAACACCTTGTTCCGTGACGAGAATCTTGACCGAATGTTCGCTGTGGTCGAGGTGCGACACCATCGGTACGATAGCACTGATTTTTCCACCCTTTGCCACAGAGGGGCAAGTGTAGATTGAAAGGTAGGCGTTGCGGGTGAAGTCTCCGGAACCTCCGATACCGTTCATCATCTTAGTACCAAGCACATGGGTAGAGTTGATGTTGCCGAAGATGTCGGCTTCGAGAGCGGTATTGATGGTGATAAGACCCAGAC
>DCHH01000047.1:3677-11903 GCA_002315625.1 Bacteroidales bacterium UBA1757 | reverse complement strand
GACTTTATCCCATCGAAAAGCTGCTGGCGTTCGTCATTTTCCTCTTTCGGGGTACGCAGCAGGAGGATATTCTTTCCACGGAAGGCGGAAATATCCATCGAAAGCAACTGCTTGTAACTCATCTCACGAGGCGGATTCACCTGATAGATGAACGGATTTGAGGCCGTTTCGGGGATACGCGAACTGAACGGGAGAATAAGTTTCTTGCTATGGAGTGAGGCCCATTTTGAAAGTTCGGGCATCTGAGCATTGTTTGCGGCTGCAATTATGTAATCGACATTGTCGAAACTTTCGTGCTGCAAGACCCTGTTCATGGAATAGAGCGTCTTGCCGATATCATAGACAGCGATGTCGATTGATACGCCGCGACGGCGCAAAGTGTCGGCAGCCAGCAACATACCTTCGTAATACTCCACGTACCTGAGGTTCGACACGTCGGCAGTATCTCCAAGCATCAGAGGAAGAAGCAACGCGAAAGAGGTAACATGCTTCTTTTCGAATGCCTGGTCCATGAGAGGATTCTCATTGAGGACCACGGTTTCCTCCACACGCGGCAATGTCTCTGTAACGGGCTGGTTTTCAACCACGGGCATCACTGTCACCCCCTCCTTGACAGGGATGAGCAACACCTGACCGATTTGAAGCCCCTTTTTCAGGAACGGATTGTTGGCAACGAGTTCTGCCTCCTCCACCCCAAAGCGTTTGGTAAGGGAATAAATGGTCTCCTTTGGCTTGACGGTATAGCGGTAATAGGATTTTCCGGAATAGGTCACCGTCTGAATCTCTTCCGTTGCAGAAGGCTGACCGGCAACATATTGGGAAAATGCGGGCAAGGAAAAAAGTGTCGCCGAAACCAGCAACAGAAGCAGTACGGACAGACACCTGGTTTGTTTCATGCGACCCTGAATTATCCGAGATAACTCTTCAACAGACGGCTACGGGAGTTCTGGCGAAGCCGGCGGATAGCCTTTTCCTTAATCTGGCGGACACGCTCTCGAGTCAGGCCAAACTTGTCGCCGATTTCCTCTAGGGTCATTTCCTGGCATCCGATGCCGAAGAACATCTTGACGATATCGCTCTCACGCTCTGTCAGAGTGGCAAGTGCGCGGTCGATTTCCTTTGACAGCGACTCGTTGATAAGGGTACGGTCGGCAACAGGGGCATCCTCGTTGACCAGCACATCCAAAAGGCTGTTGTCTTCACCCTCGACAAACGGCGCATCGACCGAGACATGACGGCCTGACACCTTGAGGGTATCCATTACCTTATCAACCGGAATGTTCAACAGTTCAGAAAGTTCCTCGGGTGAAGGCTTACGCTCGTGCTCCTGCTCGAACTTTGAATATGCCTTCTGGATTTTGTTGAGCGAACCCACCTGATTCAGAGGCAGACGGACGATACGCGACTGTTCGGCAAGCGCCTGAAGAATCGACTGGCGAATCCACCAAACGGCGTAGGATATGAATTTGAAACCTCTTGTCTCATCAAATTTCTCGGCCGCCTTGATCAATCCCAAATTGCCCTCGTTGATGAGGTCGGGCAGGCTGAGACCCTGGTTCTGGTATTGCTTTGCAACTGACACGACGAAGCGAAGGTTGGCACGGGTAAGTTTTTCGAGTGCTGCGCGGTCACCCTGACGGATTCGCTGAGCCAGTTCAACTTCTTCTTCGACCTTTACAAGTTCCTCACGACCAATCTCTTGCAAGTACTTATCCAATGAAGCACTCTCACGATTAGTGATGGATTTTGTAATTTTAAGTTGTCTCATGCGTTATTAAAATATGTATAGTTATTCAGTATGCACAAAATGGAGCGCAAAAGTAAGTGATTTTGGTCTAAAAACAAAGTTTTTTGGCCAAAATCACTTACAATCCTTATCTATCCCCCGAAGGGAATTCATTTACTTTTCGGATTCGTCGTTGAGGTCGATGGCGTAATAGACCACCTTGCCGGTCGGGTACATACCAACGATGAAGAGGGCGGACTCACCGAAGCCGGCATCGTGCTGGACAGCCTTGACAATCTTCTCGAAATCGGCAACAGACGAAATCCTCTGGTCGTTCACTTTCATGATAATGAACCCCTTACGCATGCCAGCATCCTTCAGTTTGCCGTCGGTCAAACCAGTCACCTGAATACCGTAGCTGATATTGAGCTGACGGCGTGTCTGGTCAGAGATTTCGTTGAAGGCGCCACCGAGCACCTCCATACCGGCATTCTTGACAACGGAAGTATTGCCCTGCATATTGAGCAGTTTGACGTTGACCTTATCGTTCTTGCCGTCTCGAATATACTCAACGCTCACCTCGTCGCCCGGACGATATTTGCTCACCTCCTCCTGAAGTTCAGGAACGCTCTTAACCTTCTTGTTCTGAATCTTTGTGATGATGTCACCTTCCTTGATTCCGGCCTCCTTGGCACCGCTGCGGTCGCTCACACCAGCCACATAGACACCCTCAGCCATGTCGATTTTCTTCTCCTTGGCCAGGTCTGAACTCATGGCCTGAATTGTCACACCAAGCATGGCACGCTGGACGGAACCGAATTCCTTGAGGTCCGAAACGACCTTCTTGACGATGCTCACAGGAATGGCGAACGAATAGCCCGAGAATGCGCCTGAGGTTGAGAGGATTGCAGTATTGATACCGACGAGTTCACCGCGCGTATTGACCAGTGCACCGCCACTGTTGCCAGGATTGACAGCCGCGTCGGTCTGGATGAACGACTCGATGCTGAGTTTCTGCTCACGGTTATTGCCGCTGTTGTTCATGCCAAGGTTACGCGCCTTTGCACTGACGATACCGGCAGTGACGGTCGATGTCAGGTTAAGGGGATTACCGACAGCAAGCACCCACTCGCCGATTTTCAGGTCGTCGGAATTACCGAACGGAATGGTTGCCAGGTCTTTTTCCTCAATCTTAATCAGGGCCACATCGGTCGTGGGATCTGCTCCGACCACGGTTGCAGGATAGGTACGCTGGTCGTTCAAGGTCACCTCGATTTCGTCAGCACCCTCGATGACGTGATTGTTTGTAACTATATAGCCGTCGCGGGTGATAATCACACCCGAGCCGTAACCGACCTGCGGCTGCTGCTGACGAGGTGTCATGTCACGATAGCCGAAGAAATACTCAAACAGGTCAATCGGGCCCTGCTGGCCGTACGAAGCCTGGCGCATAGCCTTCGACATTATGTGAACAACGGCATGGACACTGTTTTCGGCAGCCTCAGTGAAATCAACAGGTGCAGCAGAGGGCACATCGCCGCGCACAAGCCGCACGTTATTGTCATAAGGTGTATTGACCGAATCATTCTGCTCCTGCATAGCCTCGAGCATTCCATTGGAAAACTTGGAAACTACGAAATAAGAGATACCGGCGCTCAGGGCTATGACAGCCACTGCAAATAAAAAGATTTTACCGATTTTTTTCATGATGTCTATAATAATATGGTTAGTTTGACACTGCGAATGTAGTTACAAAAATGATTCCAAAAACAGTTTGGAACCCCATACAGGTCATTTTTAACATTTCAATTTTAACATTTCAATTGCGTTAACCACCTAATTAACAATCGTTTTCAGAAATCGCTATTTTTCGAGGCGTTGTTCATGGACAAAATGGCAGATGGCACCGTGTTTTTGTCATATTCCAAAAATACACTACTTTTGCGGTTTGAAACAGAGGGCCGTGCTGTCGCTGGAGCAATTCAGAGGAAAGTCCGGGCAACACAGGGCACCATATTTCCTAACAGGAAGCTGTCTGTGAAGGCAGGGTTGAAGGTAACAGAGAATAACCGCCTCGTTTGTATCGGCCGCCTGAGGCATGTCACCATGACTTGGTGGCCATATATAATAAGGTAAGGGTGAAAAGGCAGGGTAAGAGCCTACCGCCCGCGCTGGCAACAGCCGGGGCAGTACCACCTATGGGTTGCAAGGTCAAATAAACCGGCGTTACGAGGGCTGCCCGCCCCATGCCGGAGGGTGGACTGCTACTACCGCCTCGGCGGTGAGGACCTGCAGGGAGACCTGCAGTGTAGATAAATGACAGCTCAGAACAGAACCCGGCTTACTGGCCCCCTGTTTTTGTTTGAAAAATCCGTATCACATATATCCCCAAAAGCTCATTAATGAAGAAAACAGAAAAAACACGTAAGCTGAAGAAAGTCACCACCGAGGTGGCCAGCTTTCTTGCAAACGACATCTGGCGCTTCAACGACGATGAGAAAGGCTTGCTGCGAATCCTCAAGAATATAGCCCGCACAATTGCGCTGGCCTCCCGTGGATTCACCTCCAACCGGCTGTTCTTCTCAGCCTCTGCCCTGACCTACTTCACCGCATTGGCCTTCATACCGTTCACCAGCCTCATGCTGGCCATTGCCAAGGGATTCGGAGCCAAGCAGTTCATCCAGGCTCAGTTACTGGCCGCCCTCCCAGAGCACACCCAACTGCTCGACATGATTTTCAACATGGTCGAAAATGTCCTGTCAACCGCCACGACAGGAGTTGTCATGGGTATCGGTATTGTGTTCATTATCTGGTCAATGTGGGCCATCTTCAACAATGTGGAACGCTCGTTCAACAAAATATGGGAGATTCCGAAGAGCCGTAAATTTTACCGTAAGCTTACCGACATGCTGGCCACCTGCATGCTGCTGCCCATACTGCTTATTCTGTTGAGCGGTCTGAACATTTACTTCAAAGCATACCTCAAAACCAGCCCGATAATGGAGTTTGCCGGCCCGCTGATGGCCCTGCTGCTAAAACTCACTCCGTTCTTCTTCTCCTTCATGCTGTTCACACTCCTTTATATATGGGTGCCCAACACGAAGGTGAAATTCCGCAACGCGGCAATCGCAGGCCTGATTGCCGGTGCCGCTTTCCAGCTTTTCCAGGGGTTGTGGCTGAGCGGTCAGATTTTCATCAGCCGCTACAACGCCTACTACGGCAGTTTCGCCGCCATCCCACTGTTCCTGCTTTGGCTGCAGTCAATCTGGATTATTATCCTTTTCGGTGCAGAACTTACGTTCGCCTCTCAGAACATCAGCAACTACATGTTTGAAAAAGAGGCTCAAGGGTGCAGTTCACGTTACAAGATGTTCGTTCACCTGCTGGTTATGGGGCTTATCTGCCGCCGTTTTGCCGACGGGAAAAAGCCCATGACTGCCGAGGAAATCACCCTGACCTACCATATTCCGCTGCGTCTCACCCTCCGTTCTCTCAACAAACTAGTAGCCACACGCCTGCTTAACGAAGTGATGCTTGAGGAGGAGAAGGGCTACATCCGTTACCAGCCGGCCCTTGATGTTCACACCGTTACCGTAAGCCGCGTTTTCAAGACCTGCTTCGAGAACGGCAAGGAGGACTTCCGGGTCGATATCGACGGAGAGTTTGCCCCACAGTGGGACACCCTTATGGAAATGGAACGTGCCCTTCTTGAATGCGGCAAGGACACACTTGTCATGGATCTTCATCTTAAAAAATAAACCACTTTTTCAATCAATACAATTATGGCAAATTCAAAGAAATCCACATGGATTATAGTGCTCGTCATTGTGGCACTCGTAGCTCTTTGGGGCGTAAAAGCCTATAACTCAATGGTCAGCGGCGAAGAAGGCGTTTCGACCGCATGGTCACAGGTTGAGAATGTATATCAAAGGCGTATGGACCTGATTCCCAACTTGGTAAATACTGTAAAAGGTGCTGCAGATTTCGAAAAGAGCACCCTTACCGATGTCATCGAAGCCCGTTCAAAAGCATCGTCCATCCAGCTGCAGGCCAATGAACTGACCGAGGAGAACCTTGCCGCCTTCCAGCAGGCACAGGAGAGTCTGAGCGGTGCCCTCAGCCGCCTTATGGTTACCGTCGAGCGTTATCCTGAGCTGAAGGCCAACCAGAACTTCCTCGAGCTTCAGTCACAACTTGAAGGGACGGAAAACCGCATTGCCGTTGAACGTAACAAGTACAACGACGTGGTCAAGGGCTTCAACACCAACATCCGCCGTTTCCCCAAGAACATCATTGCCAGCATGTTCGGTTTCGAGACCAAGGCTTACTTCAAGGCCGCCGAAGGTGCCGACAAGGCCCCGTCTGTGGAATTCAACTTCTAAGTAACATCCACTGTATCAAATGCATACAGAGTTTAACAGGGCGGCCAGCCTCATATTGGGAATAGTTTTGGCGACAGTTTCGGCATGGGCGACCATCCCCTCCGCTCCCGTTCCTCCAAAGCTGGTAAACGACTATGCCTCCATGCTCACGGCCGATGAGGTGTTGCAGCTTGAAGACCTGCTCGTAGCCTACGACGACACTACCTCCACACAGATTTGCGTGGTAATTGTCAACGACTTAGACGGACAGGATATCCTGCAGGCCGCCTACGAAATCGGCGAACAGTGGGGTGTAGGCCATGACAAGTTCTCCAACGGCGTCGTGCTCCTTATAAAGAACAAGACGGCCGACAGCGGCGGCGAAATAGCCATTGCCACCGGCTACGGCACGGAAGGGGCTCTTACCGATGCCATCTCCCGCCGAGTTATCGAGCAGGACATAACGCCATGCTTCCGTGAAGGTGATTACTTTCTGGGCATTCTCAATGCCGTACTCCACATCCAATCAATCCTGTCTGGTGAAGACTTCGGCCAACAGGCTGACGATGAAGTTACCCCATTGGACCTGATTCTGATTGTTCTATTCCTTTTCGTCCTGCCAGTTATCATCATCGTTATGCTTGTCAGATACGCAAAGAAACACCCCGAAAAGTTCAACAACTACAATAACGGTTCAGGCGGCGGATTCGGTAGTGGCTCCGGCGGCAACTGGGGCGGTGGAGGTTTCAATATAGGCGGTGGCGGTTTCTCCGGCGGCGGCCATTCGAGTTTCGGTGGCTTCGGCGGAGGTCACTTCGGCGGCGGCGGTGCCCGTGGCGGCTGGTAATCAGGCCGCGACGACTATTAATCAGGCCCGACGACAGCCATTCAGAAAGATTCCATTGAGCTCGGTTCCACTCTGGGGCCGAGCTCAATTACTTCAAGATTACTGATATTGCCCGCATCCAGGTCAAAGCGCAACAGAGTGCGGACCTGATGGAAGCCCTGACGTCCGGCTGCACCTGGATTCATGCAAAGCATATTGCGGTCACGGTCATAGACCACTTTTGTAATATGGGAGTGCCCACAGACGAAAAGTTTTGGCTTGTATTCATCAATCAATCTGAGCATCAACGGGTTATAATGCCCGGGATAGCCACCGATATGGGTCATCAGCACGCTCACCCCTTCTGTTTCAAAGAAGAGTGTCGGGGCGTAAGTATAGCGGATGGGATAGCCGTCACAGTTGCCGCAAACTCCTCGCAACGGCTTGATTTCCAATAGTCGGTCAGCAATTTCATCGCTGCCGAAATCGCCCGCGTGCCATATTTCGTCGCAAACCGAAAAGTACTTTTCGTAAGCCTCATCCCAATAAGCATGGGTATCCGAAAGCAATCCTATCTTCTTCATTTTCTTTGTGTTCTGATGCGCCATTCCGATGGGTAGAGGTTATTGGCGCGGTTCCCCAAGTTTTTGACCCACCCAAGGGGCCACCCCTTGCAGCAGACCAGCACAAAGCCCTTTGCCACATCCGGCGGCAAGACAAGCGCCTCCTTTGAAAGATATGCAATGGCCTGTTCCAGAGTCAGTTCACATGACAAGACACTCCCCCTGTCCAAAGCCGTCGAGAGTGCCAAAGCCGTATCGGGCAGGAAATCCTTCCCCTTTACCTCACCCAGACGGATGCCGGCCGAAAGCATGTATATCTTGTTTTTGGTAAAAGCTTCACATAAAGGAGCCAGTGAAAGGGGCAAGGCTATCCATCCCCCACCCTGCTCTTTTGCTTCATATTCGTCCGGATTGACAAGGTGTCGGACAGCAGCCTGCACACATTCCGGCACCTTGACCGATGCCTGATTCTTATTTTGGGATTTTCGCTGATGACGACTGTCAGACATTGTTTCCAAACAAGACTCCGCTCCATCCTTGCGGACAAGCGACATGAACAGTCCCTCTCCTGAGACAAGATGCGGAAAGAAACGGTATGCGAAACCATCGTCCCAGCCTATTGCAGGATGTATGCCATAGGCTATTCCAAATGAATGCAACGGCTCAGTACCAGTTACCTGCGGAGATTCCGTTTCCGTCATCCGCAGAGAATCCGTTCCTGTGATCCGCGGAGATAGTGCTCCAGTTACC
>DCHH01000047.1:0-3605 GCA_002315625.1 Bacteroidales bacterium UBA1757 | reverse complement strand
GTACATGTACTATAAACAAGACATCCGCCAGGCTTCAACGCCGGCCATATCTGTTCCAGTATAGTACGCTGACGGTCTGCACACATGTCCACATTGCCCGGTCCCCACCCGCTCAGGGCATCCTCCTCCTTTCGGAACATCCCTTCGCCCGAGCATGGTACATCGGTCAGAATAAAATCAAAAGTACTTTTCAGCCTCCCTATCTGCGAAGGGTCGGCACTGGCCACAATAACACTAGGGGTTCCCCACTTGGTCATGTTTTCCTCCAGGATATTGGCCCGCTGCCGCACAACTTCGTTCACCACGAGGACACTTCCGGCAGGCAAAGCATCTACTAGCAGAGTGGATTTTCCACCTGGGGCCGCGCACAAGTCAAGCACCGTCAGCGGCCGGTCGCCCAGTTGGCGGACAACCTCCTTCACAGCCTGCCAGAGGAACATTGACGAAGCCTCCTGAACGTAGTAGCACCCGGCGTGAAACAGCGGGTCGAAGGTAAACGACGGACGGGATGAGAGATAATGACCCTTGGGGCACCACAGCACTTCACCTGTAGTCTCCGAAGGTAATACGGCCGTTTCATCGTCACCCGACTTAGCAGAATTGATTCTGACGGATACAGGAGACGGCGTGTCGAGCGAAGCGAAAAAAGCCTCAGCCTCCCCGCCCAACAACGACCGCATCTGCTGTATGAACTCTTCCGGTAACTTCATTTTCTTTGCGTTTCCATTTATGTTATGCTGGCGCATCGTCATGCCATTCCACGCGTCATGCCATTCCACGCGTCATGCTTAACCACTCGTCATGCTGAACTTGATTCAGCATCCCTTGTTCCCGACGGGGAGATCAATGGTACAGCTTTTTGGACTCTTCCCAAATGGCGTCCATCTCCTCCAACGTCATATTCCTCAGAGACTTCCCCTGCTTGATAGTATGCTCCTCCAAATAGTTGAACCGGCTGCGGAACTTCTTATTGGTCTGCTCCAGCGCATTATCGGGATTCACCTTATATAAACGGGCTACATTAATCAGACTGAAAAACAAGTCACCAAACTCCTTCTCCATGCTCTCCTGGCTGCCATGCTCCATCTCCTCGCGCACCTCGCCGATCTCCTCCTGCACCTTCTCCCAGGCCCCGGAAGCATCCGCCCAGTCGAAACCCACGCCACGGGCCTTGTCCTGCATCCGATAGGCCTTTATCATCGAGGGAAGAGTCTCCGGCACACCGGCCAGAACCGACTTGTTACCCCCTTTCTCCTTGAGCTTCAGAGCCTCCCAGTTTTCAGAAACCTCCTTCGCGGTCTCGGCCTTCACCTGCCCGTAGATATGCGGATGGCGGTAAATCAGCTTCTCACAAATTTTATCGCACACATCCTTCACATCAAACAGTTCCCTTTCTTCAGCGATTTTTGAATAGAAGACAATATGCAACAGCAAGTCGCCCAGTTCCTTACAAACATCGGGGTAATCCTGTTGAATAATGGCCTCACTGAGTTCAAAAACCTCCTCTATCGACAACGGCCGGATAGAGTCAAATGTCTGCTTGCTGTCCCAAGGACACTTTTCCCTGAGGTCGTCCATGACATCCAAAAGCCGTCCGAACGCCTCCATTTTTTCCTTTTTGCTATGCATAATGAATCTGAACCTCTACTTCCCTTCGTTCTTGATGAACTCCGTGGGGATGACTGGGAATCCTCCTTCCATCACACCCTTGTGGAATCTAGTCGAATCGGTCACTGCCCCCGACTTGTCATACACACGTGTAAGACCTTCAGCCTCAGCGCCCAACAGCCAGACTCCGGGAAGGTCGCGGGGCTGGGGAAGGATATTCCAGCAGCTCGTTAACTTCAAGTTCCCCTCCATGTCGAATTTCGCCCAACTGGCCGTATTGTCTGACAGGTTTCTCTCCCACTCCCACACCTTGGTACCGTCTTCACGATAAAGTGTTTCAACACCGGTGCGTCGGCCGTTGCAGTATGTTACCACATGACAGAGCTTCCCATTGGGGAATTTTTCGGTAAAAGTGCCGTTGAGGACATGGTAGCCCGATTCCGCCAATGGGGTAAGGGCTTCAGGTTTTCCAAACACGGTTCCTTCAGCGCCCTTGGCGGTAACGATATCCGCATCTATCCACGCTTCGTTGAATTCAATCTCCAGGCCGGGATAGTTGGTGGTGGTAAGTACATGAATGAGCCCGTCACGCCCCTGTCGCAGGGTTACATACCCAAGCGAAGGATAGGTCGTGCGGTGGTGCTGCGGGAGGGTCACCGGCAGGGTCTTGAACTTCCACGTCTGGCCATTGTCGCGCGAAATCGCCACATAGCACTCATTGCCGAAAGCCCACCCCTCCGGCGGGGCAATTTTCTTCTTGTGCATGTAGGAGTCTCCCACAAGGCACAGGGCACCCGACTGCAGACGGATAATGCACGGACGCTGTGCGGTTCCCATCGGGGGGAAAGGCGATGCGGCCGCCTCGCTCCATGAAGCGCCCCAGTCGGTGGAGATGTTCATCGGATTCCACCCGTCCTGCATACCGTTCTTTCCGCCGGCCGACAGGAGTGTCCCCTTTTTGTCAAGCATAATAATGGCCGAGTGACGCGACGAAGTGCGGCCGCCCATATCGTGCCACGTGATGCCGTTGTCCTGACTGCGGAGCAGAAAACTCTGGCTCTCTTTTCCGTCTATGGCCATAAAGATTTCCCCTTTGCCGTTGCGGAAAGCGGAAGTAATGGGCTGAGCCGTATAAAGGGTCAAAGGCTTGTCCATCTGCGGAACGGAGAATGTCCACGTTGCCCCGTTGTCGGTACTTTTCAGGAGCCGGAACGGTACGGCGTCGGTCATGTCCCGGCCACCTGCAAAGAGCCAGACGGTATTTCCATCCACAAATAGCAATGCCGACTGGTCGTTCCCTCCACGGGTTGAAAACAGAAGTTCGGGCATGTCCCATTCGTCGCTACCGTATCTTCTGCGGCACTGCACGAAAGTGGTGGATGTATCGGCCTCCGCTTTTCCAGCCGGGGTTGAAAAATAGACCGCCAGGATATCGCCGTTAGGCAGCACCTCCATCCCGGCCGAATGGAGATGTGTATAGACACCCCAGTCGAGTCCCGCCTTTTCACCCTGTTCCGTCGGGGTATAGCACGAAGGAATGGGCAACGCCTCGCGTACATTATAATAAGGTCTGCCATTTCCCTGCTTGGCCGAAGCCTTCTTCTGGTTCACACATTGCTGGGTATAAGGCACTTCCGCCCGCGGCTCAATTTCATACACTGCCCGCGTCCCCGTAGTGTCGGGTATGCCGGACATGTATTCCGATGCCACGATATTGGCACCATACACCTTGTACGTTCTAATGTTCTGTGCTGTCAGCGGGTTGTTCTGCGCCACCAGCATGTTGTTTTGTGCCGCCAGTATGTTGTTTTGTGCCGCCAGTATGCCGGCGCAAACAGCCAGCCCAAGCACCAATGCAGTCTTCTTCATATTGAAACTCTAATAGGACATTCATAATTCTTCCGTCAAATGTAGTGCATTTTTTCTACATTTCATGAATAGTCCTACCCCACCCGCTCCTTGCGGGGAAGTTTTCTGTTCACCTCTTCGTAGGAGTG
>DCHH01000030.1 GCA_002315625.1 Bacteroidales bacterium UBA1757 | reverse complement strand
ACAGGTTGGGAAAGTTCTAATTAATATTGAGTACGAATACAAGAGTCAGGCACGCGGTGATGCTGAGATGAAGAGTGTGCTGGCTGTCATCCCGAAGTCGGCTTTCGGCAAGGATATCGTGGTAAGGGCTCCACAGCAGGAGGCCGTATCCATTGCGGCACCTGATATCGCTTCGGACAGAAAGTCTGCTGCAAGTGCCCTTGCCAGTTCGGAAAGCCTCAATCGTGCTGAAGAACTTTTGTCGTCGATACGTCCGAAGATGGTAGCCCCACAGGATGTGAAAGTTGAGATTGCAGAGGAGTCGGATACGGAAAAACTGAGAGCGGAACTGCCCCTTTACGCGGCTGTTATGGACACTGTGGTCCAGGCTCTTGCAACCAGGCAATACGACATGGCCATGGAGTGCTTCAAGGACCACGGGCTCGACAACTACCGCCGTCTGGTAACCAAGCGCAACGGCAAGCTCGTCGGCCAGCCTAACCCGAGGCTTTATGTAAATGCCCGCGGCAATGTCATGGCCCGTGGAATGCAGCTTTCCTTCTCCGTGACCGAAAGAGGACAGAAAACGACATACGTGGATGATGTGATTTTCACTTTCGACAGCGACCGGAAAATCTCAAATGTAACTTTTGGTATCGGTTCAATTGCCGAGAACGACATTTTGGGAAAGAATGTGAGCTGGGGCGAAGAGGTCCGTCAGCAGGTTCTCGATTTCCTTGAGAACTACAAGACGGCTTATTGCTTGAAAGACAGTGACTACATCGAGGCTGTGTTTGACGACAATGCTACGATTATTGTGGGAAATGTGGCCAAGGTGACCACCCGCCCGGGTATGGCCGAGTCGGAGATGTCGGAGCAAGGGCGTGACATTATTACTTATAAGCAATATACTAAGGCAGAGTATCTGTCCAACCTCAAAAAGACTTTCCGTCGTAACCAGTTCATTAACATCAAGTTTACTGACAACGAAGTGCAGCTGATAGAGCGCAGTGACGGGGGTAAGGTTTTTGCCATACAGGTAGCCCAACAGTACAATTCTTCGACTTACGCCGATTTCGGCTATCTGTTCCTGCTGGTCGATATGACAAAGCCCGACGAGCCGGTCATCAAAATCCGCACCTGGCAGCCCAAGCCCGACGACGAGTTCGGCCTCTGGGGACCGGGGCATTTCTATGACTAATAAAACAATAATAACGATATGAAGAAAAAATTGAAGGTGTGTCTGTGGGTATTGCTATTTATGACGGCAATTCCTTTGGGGGTTGAAGCCCAGACACCGCAGAAGATTTACATTGAGAGCTTCACCCACGACCCGCTGGACCAGGCGGCCAAGAACCACCCCAAGACCGACTCGAACGGCGACCTGTATTCGGTAGTGAAAGTCCGGCCGGTGTCGGCTGCGTTCAATTTCCGCTTCGGAATGATGAAGTGCATTGTCGATACCCAGCCCCATTCGGGCGAGACATGGCTCTATGTCCAGAAAAATGCCCGCCGGATTTCCATCGAACGGGACGGTTTTGAACCCATTATGAACGTTGATCTGGGCATTACACTTGAGGCTGGTGCAACCTACATCCTTCAGTTGTCGTATGTGGAACCAGTCCAGGCAATCCAGAAGCAGATTCTGCAGTTCATAATCTCTCCCGCCGACTGCCAGGCCACGGTCAAGGTGCGCAAGTCCGGCACGGAAGACTACGAACTTTGGGGACAGGCCGATGACAAAGGATCAATCTCCCGTTTTCTGGAATGCGGCCGCTACGAGTACCAGATTGTGGCGGAAAACTATTTTTCTTCAGAGGGAGTGGCTATGCTCAACACTCCCAACAAGACATTGGAGGAGAAGGTGACACTCGCCCCGAACTTCGGCTGGCTGCAGGTTGACGACGCATACGGCATAAGTGGTGCACAAGTCTATGTCAACGACAAGTTCGTTGGAACCATACCGCTTTCCAAACTTCCGCATCAGGCAGGTACATACTCCATGTCCATCACAAACGGTGAATTGTACAAGACCTTTACCACGCAGTTCTCTGTAGTAAACGGCGAGACGACGGTGCTCACGCCGAAACTCGAGTCGCTGGCCAGCGAAACGAAACTCGTTGTGGATGCCGATGCCGAAATATATATAGATAAGGTGTTGAAAGGGAACCGTGAGTGGAGCGGACCGCTAAAGGAAGGACTTTACGAAATCGAATGCCGCATGGAAAGCCACGAATCGACCATCAAGACCATAGAAGTTAAGGCGAATGTTCCGCAGACCATTCTGCTGGATAGCCCGAAGCCCATTACAG
The DNA here is from genome assembly GCA_002315625.1 of Bacteroidales bacterium UBA1757. Lineage (GTDB taxonomy): Bacteria > Bacteroidota > Bacteroidia > Bacteroidales > UBA1402 > UBA1757. The sequence goes on along the minus strand of DCHH01000030.1, from coordinate 3,130 downwards.
GAGCCATCGCCATCAGCACATCCCCCTCGTATGCTACCGTCATTATGGACGGCAAGGAGGTGGGTCATACCCCGGTGGTATTGGAGAACGTCCTGATTGGTCAGCACAAGGTTGAGCTGTCATTGAAGGACTACAAGGAGGAAGTCCGAACCATTGAGGTGAAGAGGGGAAGGACAGAGGAAATCCAGCTCACCTTCACCACTACGGCCATTATGACCTTAGAATCCGAGCCAAAGGGTGCAGCACTTTACATCGACGGCAAACATGTTGGTGTGACTCCCTATACCGCCGAAATGACTTCGGGTGACCACGATGTGAAAATAGTGAAGAACGGTTTCAAGACCCTTGAGCAGAGTGTCCATCTTGACGCTTCCCACCCGACCGAAACGTTTATTCTGAAACGCTTGCTGGTCAATCCGACGACCCTCTACCTCCAGCCTACCTTCCAGGCCGGGCAGCTTATGTCGTTCGGAGGTGCTGTCGGTGGCTATATCTCTAACGTCAACTTTGAAGCTTCTTATCTGGTGGGCATGAGTTCAAGCGAAACAGTCTATTGGAACAACACCGCCTCATCCCAACAGCCAAAGAGCGAGCAGCTTAAATCGTCGTTCATGGGTGGAAAACTTGGCTATGGCATACAGATTGGCCGCCGCATGCGCCTCACTCCGCAGTTGGGGGCCGGTGTGGTCAATGTCAAGGGTGACGTGTCGGCGGGCAATGCCATCGTGGCTTCGGCCGGGGTGCGTTTTGAGTACATAATAGTCAGTCATATAGGTGTCTCCATAGCCCCAGAATACGGCATTGCTGTAAAGAAGTCTGAAACTTTCGAGCAGCTTTCTGCTGTTTCTCCGACCATAAAAGGCTGGGGCTCAGGCTTCAATGCACGAATTGGTATTTTCTTCTGCTTATGATTACTGCCATGAAAAGATATTCTTTTTTGACTATATGTCTTCTGGCCCTTGCTTTTCAAGGATGTCAGGAAGAAAATCCTGGAAGCGGCTGGATTGCAAGTCTTACTGCCCGCTATTTGAAGTTGGAAACAACTAACCTCTCTTTCGGCGCATCAACCAATCTGACCCAAAACCTGAATGTCTCGGCAACGACCACATCTTGGCAGTTTACCGGAATGGACAGCTGGCTGACACTCTCGCCCACTTCGGGTAACGAGACGGCTACCGTGCAGGCCACAGCCGCAGAGAACCTCTCGACCGACAATTCCCGTACCTGTATCCTCACCTTTGCCTCGACGGCCTCGGATTATCCCTACAATACCCAGGTGCAGGCTACCCAGAGTTATGCTGAGCCCTATATACGCTTGTCGGAATCGAGTTTGGCGTTTGACGGAAAGGCATCGACTGCCAAGGTGAATGTAACGGCGAATAATGCTTGGACTGCCTCAGTCTCGTCGGAACAAAGCTGGTTGACGGTCGAAACAGCCTCTGATGCTTCCTACATTACGGTAAAAGTCACAGAGAACACAACAAACGCCTCGCGTCAGGCCACCGTCACTTTGGCTGGCAAGACTACAGCCACGCTGACCGTTGTTCAGGCACTTGCCAAAATTGAAGGCGACCAGGCAACTCTCACCTACAAGCAATCCGGTGGAACCTACCAGTTGTCCATCTCATCCGAAGCCTCATGGACTGCATCCACAGAGCAGACCTGGATACAGATAGACCCGGCAAAGGGTTCTGCCGGTACTACACAACTGCTGATATCCGTTACACCAAACGAATCGACCAAAGAGCGGAAAGGCTGGGTGACATTCTATATCGGTACCGACAAAAGAATCGAGGTGGCCGTCGTGCAGGCGGGCATGTACTTTGAGGTTGCAGAGGGAGGAAAGGCTACGATACCGTCAAAAGGCGGCTCACATACGGTAAGTTTCAAAACCAACAGGTCATGGAGTGTTGAAAGCGGTTCTTCATGGCTGACTGCTGCCCCCTTGCAGGGCTCCAGCGACGGTTCTGTCACTTGGACGGCCGGCGATTATCCTTCCATCTATTCCCGGTCAGATACCTCATATATTTGTCCCGAAAATTTGGAGAAAGTGCAGGTCATTACCACCCAGGCCGGACGGTATCTGCGTGCAGACCATAACCGTCTGAGTTTCTTCGCCAAGGGTGGCACTTCCGACAAGGTAATAATTGAAACGGATGCCACATATACAATAGGAACCGAGACCTCGTGGCTTACCATTCAGAAAGATGGTGATACCTTTACGGCCACAGCCGAAAGCTATTCCGGCAATTCCCAACGGGAGGGTAAGATAACCTTGAAAATGACCGGACTGCAAGCCGGTGAAAGTTTCAAAATAGAAATTCCCGTGGCCCAATACGCTGATGGTGCACACTTCACAATCGAAAACTACTCCGCCGATGAAAGCTGGAGTGTCGCCGGCGAATCCAGCGCAACGATTACGGTTGTCGGTTTCGGCGACGAGGAGGACTGGACGCTGGGAGCAGGCAATTGAGTGCCCGACTGGTTGTTTCTGTTGTAATAATTAATATGGACAATATGAGAAAAATGAGATATTTGTTGCTGATGGCTCTGGCGGGGTTTTTGGTAACATCGTGCGGTAAAGAAATGGCGGACAATAAGCCTGTGGATGAGTGCGATGAATGGCACACCGCCACCATGGTATTGAACGTGTCGAAGGCTGGGTTTGATCTGTTAACCAAGTCGGCTGCCGCCTGGCAGGACGGCGATGTGGTGTATCTGCTCTTCACAAACGGAAGCAGCAAGGTGCAGGGCAAAGCTGTCTATAATTTTAACAGCGCAGTCTGGACGGTAAATTACCAAGGCACTCTCCAGCGCGATGCTGAGGCTCAGGTGAGCGTCTATTATTTTGAAAATGCGTGTGAAGCGGCGGGTGACACCGTTTTTTTGACGCCATCGACCGGCATTTTTGCTGATACGGAAGGTTTGTATGTTTATCCGACCAACGGTGAATTGACTGTGAAAGGTCACTTGACATCGGTTGTGGGTAGGATACGGTTTAAGGGAACTTCCGGATTGAAAATCAATGTGGCTGGCATCCGACATGCCGTCAAGTACAATTTGTCGGATGGTTCATGTTCGTATTCGGATGAATCCGTAGGTATGGATGTATTTTGACATGTAAAATTGG
>DCHH01000115.1 GCA_002315625.1 Bacteroidales bacterium UBA1757 | reverse complement strand
AATTTTTCCCTTAATAAAATCCTGCATCCTTTGAGCCGGTGCTATCAGTCCCTTTTGAACCTGATTCCATGCATGGTACTCGTATGCCCTCTGTATGAGCAGCATTTTCTCATGTTCCTGCAAGGTATCGTATGCCGGATACTCTCCAAAGCCCGGCTGTACCATGACCTTGCGGACGAATTTCTCATACCTTGGCAAGTCCTCCGGACGGATTTCCACAACCATCCCAGAGTTTGCCCACTTCGACCCACGGTTTGACGGCGACATTCCATTAACCACCATTAGTCCATCCTGTTCGCTGGCCGGAACAATAAAACCGCCGGGGCACATGCAGAACGAATAGACTCCACGACCATCGACCTGCTCCACAAAACTGTACTCTGCAGCCGGAAGATAATTGCCACGTCCCTTGGCACTGTGATACATCAACTGGTCTATCAATAATTGAGGATGCTCCAGACGGACTCCCATTGCAAAGCCTTTGGGCTCAATAGGCAGATGCCTTGCAGCAATCATCGCATAAACATCGCGTGCAGAGTGCCCAGTTGCCAAGATTACCGGTCCATTTAGCACGAGGCCGTTCTGGCATTCAATTCCCTTCACTTTCCCGTTTTCAACCAGCAAATCGGTCATTCTTGTCTCAAAATGAACTTCACCGCCGCTGGAAAGAATCTGTTCGCGCATATTGGAAATGATTCGCGGCAAACGGTCGGTTCCTATGTGAGGATGGGCATCTGTAAGGACAGAGCCATCTGCTCCGAACTGATGGAATATCTGCAAAATACGCTCTACATTCCCCCTTTTCTTGCTCCGCGTATAGAGCTTGCCGTCGGAGAAGGCACCAGCTCCCCCCTCTCCCCAGCAATAGTTTGACTCAGGCATAATATGATGCGAGCGGATTGACTGTGCAATGTCTCGTTTGCGCTCACTGACAGGTTTTCCACGTTCCACGACTATCGGCTTGAACCCGAGTTCGACAAGACGCAAGGCAGCAAACAATCCGGCCGGACCGGCCCCAACGACTATTACTGGCCTTGATGAAGAAACATCGCCATATACAATTGACTCGTATCTTTTACAATCAGGCTTTTCCTCATTGATGAACACGCGCAACTGCACTTGTACATAAACCGTTTTCTGCCTGGCATCAACCGAGCGTTTCAACAGCTGAACTGCAGTAATATCCGTTGGATTGATGCCTTTCAGACGGCAGACGGAACTTTTCAGCCTGTCTTCATCTATTGCATCCTGAGGCAAAAGCCTGAATGTATATTCCTGTATCATTGGTTATCCAAATACTATCTTGAAAGCTTCATCTACTTTTTGAACCTGTTCGACCTTTATGCTGAATCGGCTGTAATCGATTTTTGCGCCCGAGAATTTCGGGATTATTATCCGTTCAAAACCCAACTTCTGGGCTTCGGCAATCCGTTGCTCCAAACGGTTGACAGGACGTATCTCTCCTGCAAGTCCGACCTCGCCTGCAAGACAGCATTTTTTATCGACCGGCACATCCAGATTTGAAGAAAGCACCGAAGCTATGACCGCCAAATCAATCGCCGGGTCACAGACTTTTACACCCCCTGCTATGTTCAGAAAGACATCTTTTTGCGCGAGCTTAAAGCCGACACGCTTTTCCAAGACCGCAAGCAACATGTTAAGCCGCCTAACGTCAAATCCGGTCGGGGAGCGTTGCGCCACACCGTAAGCAGCCGTACTGACCAAAGCCTGCACCTCAATCATAAAGGGTCTGATTCCCTCTATTGCTGCTGCAATGGACACGCCACTAAGGCCAAGATGCTGCTGCGTAAGCAACAATTCAGACGGATTTGAGACTTCCCTTAGCCCCTCCCGTCGCATCTCATACATGCCAATTTCGTCAATACTGCCAAATCGGTTCTTTACTGAACGCAGGACTCTGTAAATATGATGAGAATCACCTTCAAAAAGCAAAACCGTATCTACAATATGTTCCAGAACCTTGGGGCCGGCAATACTTCCCTCCTTATTTATATGGCCAATCAGAATCACCGGAAGGTTTTGTGTCTTTGCCAGTCTCAACAGAGATGCAGCGCACTCTCGGACCTGTGAGACACTTCCTGCTGACGATTCCGCCGTCTCAGTATAAATCGTCTGGATGGAGTCAACAATCAGGAGTTCTGGCCTGACGTCGGAAATATGCTCAAAAACCTTTTCCAATGATGTCTCTGAAACAAACCAAGCATTTTCATTTTCGCCTTCGATACGGTTTGCCCGAAGTTTAAGCTGCTGGACACTTTCCTCGCCGGACACATACAGAATCTTCTTATTCTTCATCCTCAGGACGGTCTGAAGTACCAGTGTCGATTTGCCAATGCCAGGCTCGCCGCCAAGAAGTGTGACAGACCCCGGCACGATTCCACCACCAAGAACACGGTCCAACTCGACACAGCCGGTCGGAATGCGCGACTCCTGTGAAGTGGAGACTTCACTGAGCCGCACCGGACGGGATGTCGGTGAAACAAGCCCCGCAATTGTTCTCGGAGCAGACACATGCGTATCCGACTGGACGGTCTGTTCCTTAATGGTACTCCACTCTCCACATGACGGACATTTTCCCATCCACTTGGGAAAATCCGCCCCACAACTGCTGCATACAAATATGGTCTTCGACTTTGCCATGATATTGTTAATCTTGACTGCGAAAATACGAACACCCATTTTGTTTTTCAAGCAAAAATTGCCAATTTTGCATAATACTGGTCATCAAATGAAAGAAATACTCCGATATCTGTCAAAATTTCTGGACATTGTCGCCCGTCCTATACGGCAGATGCCGGTACTATTCACCTTCACACTGACCGTGCATGCGCTTATTATGTTGATTGGCATATTCATGCCGCTGGGCAGTGATGTATTTCTTTCTTCGCTGCTTCCCATATTTGACGGCTATCTGGTATGTCTGACAGCATGGTTGCTGCGCAGGATTCATCTCCAATGGATTCCCGTCACCTTGTTCTGCATAATAGATGCTTGCGATATTTTCTGCGCATTGTTCTACGGCTCATTTATCAATATCAATATTGTACGCCTTGTCCTACAGACTAATCCTTCAGAAAGCCTCGAATTCCTTAGTTCAATTATCCACTCTCGGGCAACATGGCTAACCATTGCTGCTCTTTTGGGCTCTACATGGATTGCATGGTGTATAGTACGAGCTCTTCGTATTTGCAGGCACAGAGTACTCTCTCTGTCCGTATATACCATAACATTGCTGGCAATCTGGTCAGCGACAAGGCAAGTCCCCGCTTACATCCAATGCATAAAATGTTTCTCTGCTACCGATGTGACAGATTTTGGCACAGCCGACTATCTGCCAGACCTTGACACTCCGTTAATCCGCACTCTATACTCAACAGCCTTCAACCTGACTGAGAAAAAAGAATTGGCAATCTTATTGGAGACCCAGCTACAAGTGCAAACAGAGGCCTGCCATCACACATGCCCAACCATAGTCTGGATTATAGGAGAGTCTTTCAGCAAGTACCAGACACCTTTGTATAATCATAATGCATTACCTGTCAATCCTAATCTTTCCCGACTTTGTCAAGAAGGAAGACTGATTATCTATACTAATGCAGTTACGGTCAGTAATATGACTGCAAAAGTCATGAAAAGCGTATTCAGCACATGGTACGAAGGCTGTCCTGACAGCTGGCAAAGTCACCCCCTGTTTCCGGTTCTTTTCCGAAAAAGCGTTTATTCGGTCTATTATCTGACAAATCAGTTTGCTCTGAACGATAATGATTTCTGGAATGGACTTGGAGGCTCTTTTCTTAACAATGAGAAGTTCTCACAAGAGCTTTTCACATACAGAAATGAAAGTCTGTATCAATACGACATGGATGTTTTAGGACAATTACCATCATTGGCATACGAAGAGACAACAGACAAACTGGTCATCTTTCATCTGATGGGGCAACATGTAGAATACAATAAAAGGTATCCGGAGTCATTCGATGTATTTAAGCCATCAGACTTTATACCCGAATATGGAGGGGACAAAGAGCAACGCATCAAAGCCGAATATGCTAACGCCACCCTCTACAATGACTGTGTGGTTGACAGTATCTGGAGAATTTACAAGGACCAGGATGCAATTATGCTATACACTGCCGACCACGGTGAAGAAGTCTATGACTGGCGGAATTTCCATGAACGGACTGACGAAACACGAATAAACAAACAAGTTGCCCAATACCAATTTGAGATTCCCTTCATGATATTGATGACGGAACAATTCGAGTTAAATCACAAAAGTATTTCTGAAGCAGTTCGTAATAATGCAAACAACCCGATTCAAATAAGTGACATAAGCCATACCATCCTTGGATTAGCAGGAATAAAATCCATCCATTATTCCTCCTCTCACGACATTCTATCTCCAGACTACAACATCCATAAGCAACGTCTGATAGGTCCCTCCACAGACTACGATCAACTGCTAAAATAGAAGAGCAAAGACAGGTTCGTAATCCGGACCTGTCTTGTCTGTATTTACGCCAGCGACGATTATTTGATGTTCGGTTCTTCGAGGCCGAGGTGCTTCTTCTTATCAACGGCTTTCAGATAGATGCCGATGAGCAGAGCCGCAGCACCCAACGAGGCAAGCATAACGAGTGCCCAGGTATAGTCCAACTCGTGCGCAGGAGTGCCTTCGGGGTTGGTGTTCTTCAGCACATTACCAATGAGTGTGGGGAAGAGGCCGAGGCCGATATTCTGAATCCAGAAGATGAGCGCGTAAGCGCTGCCGATGATCTTTTCGTCCACTAGCTTAGGAACGCTCGGCCACAGGGCGGCGGGGACAAGCGAGAAACTGGCACCCAGAACGAGGATGGTGACATACGCCACGATGGTGCCGCCGATAGCATTGCCTTTGAAGGCGGGCAGCACGAAGGCGAAGGTGAGGTGGCAGAGGATGAGTAACAGCGAACCAATCATGAGCATGGAGGCAGCCTTGCCCTTATGGTCGACATAGTTGCCGAGGATGGGGGTGATGGCCACAGCGAGCAGCGGGAAGACGGCGAAGATGGTCTCAGCAGTACCACGCATGTATCCAATGTAGCAGTAAACCATTAAAGCCACGATGGCGAGAGCCATAAGACCGAGCTTTGTGCCCTTCCTCTTGGAAAAGTTGCTGGCAAAGGAGCTTGCAGCAACGATTAGCATGATGACATACTGAACGATCGTGACCGTATTGCTAGCCCAGAAGCCTTCGCCCGGAGTGAGGGTAAGGTTACATTGAAGCATGTTGACGGCATATTTCTGGAAGGGGAAAATGGCGCTGTAGTAAAGCACACAGAGGAGGGCGACAAGCCAGAATCCAAGGCTGGAGAAAATCTTGCCAAGGTCTTTGATCTTGAAGGGTTCGTCTACCTCTTCTGCCTCGCCGGTCTGAGAGTCGAGTTTCTTATCCATGAAGAAGTATACGACAAACATAATGAGACCAATGCAGAGGAGCACCACGCCGAAAGCAACAGAACGGCTGACATCGATGGTGCCGCCCAGTTTGGCGAAGAAGGGAGAAAAGATCATGCAAGTGGCCACACCCAGGCGGGCAAGAGCCATCTCGGAGCCCATGGCCAGAGCGGTCTCACGGCCCTTGAACCACTTTACAATACCACGACTAACGGTGATACCGCCCATCTCGGCTCCGCAACCGAAGAACATGAATCCGATAGCGGCCAGTTTGGCCGAACCGGGCATGCCGTCGGCAAACGGCAGGATATCGCCGATAAACGGAATGTTTACATTCCAGTTGAGATGGTTAGTGAACCACTGGTCTAGGCTCGTGCCCATGAAACTGTTGCTGACGGCATAGAACTTAATCAGACCGCCAAACAGCATCACAGCGCCCGAGAGAACAGCTGTGAATCGGACTCCCATCTTGTCTAGGATGATGCCTGCGAAGATGAGAAAGAATACATAAACATTGAGGAACACCTCAGCACCCTGCATGCGGCCGAACGATGCGCTGTCCCAACCGCGAGTTTCCTGCATCAAGTCTTTGATGGGCGACAAAATATCCATGAAGATATAGGCACAAAACATAGCCAGCGCCAACAAAAGGAGCGCAATCCACCGGAAGGTTGGATTGTCACGAAGTGTTTTAATTGTTTCTGTCATAGTATTTTAAAATAACATTTTTCACAACTGAAAGTGCAAAAATACGGAAAAAATTATAATATCGCAAGTGGGATTGCGGGGTACCAAAACAAAAAGAGCACCACTGTTTCCAGCGGTGCCTGCAAGCAGGCCTTGCCTCATCTATCCCCCCAGTCCGCTCCGCGGACTTTGCCCCCAGAGGGGGAGAAGACGGCGACTACCTACTCTCCCACTTTCCAGAGTTTGCGCAAGCAAACTCATCAGACAAGGTCAGGTACTGCGCAAGTGGGATTGCGGGGTGCAAAAACAAAAAGAGCACCACTGTTTCCAGCGGTGCTCCTAAGACGGCGACTACCTACTCT
>DCHH01000140.1 GCA_002315625.1 Bacteroidales bacterium UBA1757 | reverse complement strand
TCGCAATCAAAACCTGCCAGGCAGGTAATGCCATAGCTGCCAACAGCAACACCCGGCAGACACGGCTGGAGAACACACTCAATTTCTTCATAGATATACTGAATGAATTGTTATTCTTTGTATTCATAATTCGATGTGTTTTTAAGGTCGGTTACTTAGTGTTGATTACTTTTTTGTCGCCGATGATATAGACTCGGTCGGTAGGCAGGCTCTCCTGACCGTTGTAGCGGAGACCCATCACATCATAGATGCCTTCTACGGTCGTCTCTTCAAAGTTGATAAGATATGGATTATCAAGCGTTCCAAGCAGACTGCGGCCGTCAAAACGGATCGTCTTTGTAGTAGCACCGACGATTTCGCCGTTTCGCTCCTTGGCAAAGATAACCTTGTCGCCGTCCTCACCGTGGACGCTAAGCATGTAGCGGACCGACTGGCCGTCATACGTCATCGCTTCTGCGCGGCCTGCAACCTGACCGTTGACAATGGCCAGGAGCACATCACCCGCCTGGAAGTCTTCACCGAATACCGCAATGACCGGCATGGATGAAGATGCTTTGACAGCAGAACGGGTTATCGTAGTAGGAGCGGCAGCCATAGACTTTGTTGCGACATTGGCGAAACGTATCTGCACCGTTTCCGTAAGTCCGTTACGGCGTACATAATAGCCTTCGCCCGGACGCAAGTATTCAAGCGAACCGAACCAGGTACCATCCTCACAGGCAACGGCAAACTCTTCAAAGGCGTTAATGACCGTACCGGCAGGAGCCTTTGCCGAACCCGGTACAAAATCAGAAAGGGCTCTGCGAATGGGCTGCGCCTGGTCTGACAGGTAGGCCAGTTCAGCCCAGTCGGAATGGCTGAAATCGAGTTCGGCAATCCGTTCATCATCACTGAAAGCCGTACCGGCCACAGTGATGTTACCACCTTGCTGTGAATAGACCTGATAGACATTGTCACGGTCCAATAGCATATTGTCCAAGGAGGACTCCCATGTCCGGTCACTCTGGAAGTAGGCGAATCCTTCATACAGATGTTTGAACATGTCTTCGGGGACAAAGGCGCTCTCATCCTGGAACAGGTTGCCCAAGCCTACTGGTGACAGAGGCTTGACATTCAGTGATATCCAGTTCCAGCCAGGATTCAGTGAAATTGTCTGGATCTTCATGTCAGTGGTACGCATCTCGACAGGCTCCGTGCCGCCGATAATGGCATTGTTCTGGAAATAGACCGGTTCAAGCGTCCAGGTTCCTGAAGCCGTTGAGCCGCGGTTCAGGAGATAGGTCTCTCCCTTCAGGGCATCGAACAGGCGGAATTCCACTTCACTTCCCTGAAGCTCATCCTTGCCCTTGATGGACAGGAATGCATAAGAGGTGTTGTTCGTGACATCCACCGTCAGATAGGTCTTGCCAACGCATGTCTTGCCGATGAAGGCGGCAACAACGTCCTTGCTGCACATATCAATGGTCCAGCCGTTTTTGGATTTTTTCTTTACCACGGCTGCAATATCCATCATCTGATTGTATGAAGAATCTGTCGTAACATTCCAATCGGGCGTTTCTGCCTTCACGGCGATGTCAATGGTCAGGTGTGAGCAGAGATTGTTCTCGTCTGTCAGGTTGACCGTAGCGCAATATATGCCCGGGGCAAGTCCGTCGCTGATTTGTATTGTAACTGAACTGGTTGACAGCGGTCCGATGGTTCCCATCGTCTGACTTAAGGTTATGAACGGGCATGAGCAGTCAATCGTATAGGAAAGTGTCTTGCCACTAACATTCTCGAATATTGAATTAATTGTGGTGCCGTTGCCGTAGGTAAGGGCGACAGCACGGGTAGCCAACTTCCATGACAGGACATTGTAGTTGACGTATGCCGACCACATCTGAGCGTTCTTCATCGGGTTGCCGTTGACATCCTCCACATTACGTACCACGATATCGACCTGTTGGTTGTTGATGTCGGACATCGAATTGTCAAGTGTTATCTGAAGTTCATTGTCGATGCTCTTCCACTTGAATGGCAGGTTCTGAATCCCCGTCGAGGAACGAACAGGGGCAATAACGTTGTCGTCCTGCTGCGACTCTGGTACTTCTACCATCATTTCGCCGGTGATTGTTCCGGCAGAGGTGATGACTTGGTTGTAGGGCGAGAATTTGACCACCATCGTTCCCTGACTGTTCTCCTCGTCCTGCTCGAAGTTCAAATAGACGAGAAGTTCCTTTTCGGTGCCTGTCAGGGCTCTGCTGTAGTGGCTTCTGATGTATGATGCAGGAAGAGCCATACCCCAGACTTGAATCTGGTCGATATTGCACTTGAGGGCGCTGCTGCCGAAACTGATGGAAGAACCGGTCATACCGCCGACGCCATCCGTCTTTGTCTCATTGACCAGTTCGCCGTCGATGAACAGTGACAATTTCTTCTGAGAGTGGTTTACCGTCACGGCAAGGTAATGCCAGGCGGGACTGCTCAGAAAATCGTTTTCGCTTCCGAAAGCGTAACGGTTCCCTTCGGTGATATAGTTCAATACTCCATTTTCGAAGCGGATGCGGACTTTGTCCATACCGGTCTCTTCCAAGGCATCACTGCCGGCTGCGAACAAGTCGGCAGAAGCATCAGCCTGATCGGCCTTGAACCAGAAGCTCAAGGTGAAGTCTTCCTCTTTGTCACGGGTGAACTTCAGTGCCTGGTCGGAAAGTATCTGCATCGGCTGGCGGTCAAGTTTCACACTGAAACCATCGGGAAGGCTCCATGAGACATTCTCCAGAGAGATGTCTGCACCATTGGCCTTGTCGTAAAGTGTAGTACCTGAAGCCTCCTCTGCCGGCCAGTAGCCGAGCAGGTCGCTCTCGTTTGCAGACAGACGTTTCTCATATTTGCTTGACATCTCATAACCGTTCAGGGCTTTGCTCCACAGGCGGATGTTACCCATACGGCCCTGATAGTGGAGGCCTAACCGGATTTCTCCGTTGGCCTGGGTCACATACTTCTTGCCTTGGCATTCGGGAGCAACTTCCACCCAGTCTTCGCTTACGAAGAAGCGGACGGTGCTGTCTGATGCCTGATATGTCATTCCTGCATGAGTCATTGCTGAGGAAATGTTGATGCCGTAGGTCGATTTGAGTGGCATGGAACGAACAATTTCGCCGTTCATGTATGCTGCCAGACAATCCTTGTCGGGCTCGTATGCGAAGACAAAGTCAAGCCCATCATCCTCGCTGTAATCATCAGCAATAGAGAACAGCGTCATGGCATCCGTCGCATCTTCGTCTGGCTGGATATTCATCTCGATGGTGAAATCCATTCCGTTCAATACTCGGGTCACCGATGAGTAGGCCTGCTGGCTCTCTTCTCCAGGGAAGTACAGCGATACCTTATCGTCAACATCGGAGCTGTTTGTATAGCCCTGTACCGAGAAGTTGGCTGTCTCGTCCAAATAATTGTAGGCAATAGGCTCAGTGAACGGAAGTGAAATCACATTGTCAAAACTGAGAATGCCATCAACTGGTTTTGGCAGGCCGAACACCTCGGGACAGCGGGTGTCCTTCGTTCCGCTGATTACCCCAGATGTACGGGTGGTGTAGCCATTGCCTAAACGGCAGAAGGTTACGGCCCTCAGGTCGTACTTCATTTCCACTGGGTCATTCTCGCCGTAGAAGCGTATGCCGGAAATCTTTCCTTCGGTCTCAATCATCGCCTTCGTACCGGTAGCCACCTTATATAATAGTTCATCGGCGTAGTAGGAACAGAGGTTAACCCACTGGTCTTCCGCATCGGTCTGCCGCTTGTACTGCAGCTCGATGTGGTCGAAGTTATCGTACTTTGTCGTGGAGAAACCTTCTATCTGTACCGGAATGTAGTATTTTCCGTCCTCGTCAGCCTGTGAAAGAGTGTTGATAAGGAAGTTCTGCGCCGGCTGGGTCAGGGTAACAGGAGACGATGTGGGCAAGTAGTGTACGCTAATGGTTGCCGCATCGTTCATCAGATAGATTTCATCGCTCAGTTCCAGAGTGATGTCCTCGTAGTCGTAAGGCTTTCCGCCCCGTTCCACTTCAAGTGTCTTGGTAATGGTTTCACCCGGATTGAGGAAAAATTCCATATAGTTGTGCAATGGAACTCCATCCACTGTAAGCTTGGCTCCGTAGGGGTTGGAATCGTCATTGACATGCAAAAACACCGAAGAGACGATGCCCTTGACATTGCTTGACAGCTCTGTCTCATTGGTCAGCCTCATTGTGAAAGCGGCCTTTTCGTCCTGCGGCACATTGTATTTGATGGGGTCCTCGATATAAATCTTCGGGTTGTCAATCTTCAGGCTTCGTGCACCCAAGGGTACGCTTACGCCGTCGGGCTTATAATATAAGGTGTAATCGGCATCCAACCACGGCTCACGCGTAGCTCCGCCGCGCATTACGAAGATGTAGCCGTGGACGTACGAGTTGTCATCGGTCATCTTCTGCGGGTCGTTGGTCACCACATAGTCATCGACACCGCTGCCACCTTCATAGTCGTTTATATCGCTTTTGAATGTGTCAGATGCCTTGAATACGGATTCATCGTTTTGGTAGTAAACATCAATGTCATAATAGGTGTTGTTGATAGCAGTGATAACATAACCCGAACCGCCAGTTATGCTTTTGTAGTTCTCGTAGGAATTGCTTGTTTCAATACTATTTCCCGCACTGCCCTCAATAACGAACCGGAAAGCACAACCTCTGACGCCGTCCGCGTCTTTATTTTTACTGCCACCTTCAACTGCGGAATTTCCAGAACCGGCACCTACGGAGAAAGTGAATGGCTGAGGCCCGTCCGCCTCCGTGACACGGTAATAGGTGGAAGCTTCTTCTGAGTGTTCAATTGTCGTCCCGGCGAGACTGTGTTTAATTTTCGCCTCTTTTGACATTGCCTCATACTTGATACGTTCATTTTCAGCAATCATGTCTTCCCAGTTTTTGATGCGCCTGTCAAACAAATCAACAGAGTCAACCATAACTTTCATAGAGGACGGATACACCGGTACATATTCACCGTCAGCATTGGGATAATAAATGGTATGACCTGACTGTGAGGCCATCTCAATGGCATCATCAATATTGGCAGCGGTTCGGAAAGCTTCATCCCGCGCTGCTTCCAAGTTTGGTATGACAACGTCTGTGATATGGCTTTGGGCGTATGCAAAGATACGTTCTGTTCCTGACTCCCAGGTCAGGCCGCTGCATATTACTATATAGCTTGGTGAACCGTCTGCGTTCACGCCTTCTGCAACCAGCTTGGATACATTGCTTTCGATGGCTGGAATGAGGGCCTGATAGGTAAGGTCGTCAACTATGCTGATGGTCTGGTACTTGACAATATCGACTGTGCTGGCAGTACCGAGATAGACATCTCCTGCCGCTCCCTGATCCATAGGATTATCTGAAGTCGATAACTGGTTGCTGAGTGTAAGTGAGAACTCACCATCCTTATAGACCAGCTTATTGTCAGCCACGATATTCACGTTGCCGGATATGATCAAATCATACTCCGTTTGTTCCACAACGCCCATTCCTACGCCGCTATATATGGCAAGACCCGGATCGAACTCTAAGTCAACCGTCCACTGTTTCTCCTCCTCGTAATGACGGGCCCAATTGTATGTTGTTCCCTCTGAACGATAGGCATACGACTCTGGACCATATGGGTCACGTATGTAGTCAAGTATCTGCGGGGCGGATTCCAAGGATGTTATTACTTCCTTTCCAATGGTATTGTCGCCGGTGATGTAGGCGACAATTGGCTCCGACTCATAACGGTAGCCATTGACATCGACCGAAAGGTACAGATGACGCAAGGCGTCTTCGCCCGTCAGCAGGAAGGTGGTGTTGTCCGGGACAGTGTAGAACAGAGCACAACCATTGTCGTTTAACTGCAAGCTTTCAATTGCATCCTGTTTCTTGAAACCGTTGTGAATGGTCGCTTCGTACCCGCCCATAGGAACACGCTCATAGCTGCACATCGGGTCATTGTTATAATAATATTGCTCGTACGCCTGTACCATGAAATTGTACTGGCGGTAGCTCTTATAGACAGGGTATCCGAAGGTGTATTGTGCCACATCGGAGGAGTCTGTCCATGCCAGCTGCATGTCGTGTGTGCCGGTCAACATGCCTATTTCCATGCTCTGCTCGCCGTGAAGAGCCTTGTATTTCCCCCCTTGCATCTGCAGGATATCGACTTTGACCGGAGTATGATAAACCTTGCAGAAGGAAGCATCATATTCAGAAGTAGCCTTTTCAGCATAATGGGTATGCAAACCGACACTGTCGCTCAGATCCATCACAGTCAACCCTTCACCGGCTCCATAAAGCGTGCTGTAGCCGTTGGCATAGATTTGCGAGATTTTGTATTTGGCCGGGAACAGATCCAGACAGAATTCTCCTGTTTCGTTGTCGGCCTTGACGATGATGCGCTTGCTCTCGAAGGTTACATCGGTCGGGATGCGCTCCTCTTTGTTGTAGTTTGCCATAACCGTCTGTGTGAACGATTCGGTATATGACTTGCTGTCGGGGTTCTTCTTGTCATAGTACAGGAAGGAGGTGTTGTCGCCTTCCAATTGGAGTACCACGGTTAAGTCATCACCAAGGTTGTTGTGGCTGAGGCCGAACCCCATGGGCTTGGCACCTTGGATGGCACCACCTGCAATGTGACCTACCAGACGGACCTTTGTATCGTCGTAGATGATCAGTCCGTCGTAGTCGTGGGTCGGGGTGAAGGTGTAATCCTCACCGCTGTCACCACCAAGAATATAGCCGCCGTTGGTCATGATGTGGCCTTCTTTGAAGGCTTGGACTGTCACTTCCATACGGGGCACGATAAAGCTGAAGTTGCCCTTTTCGTCGGTTGTCACTGGTTGGCCGGATGCATCGACCAAGAGGGTCTGGTTGATGAAAAATTGGACGTCGCGCACCGGCACTGTAGAGTTGGTGTAGAGAATGCGGCCAGAGAAACGCTTCGTGTCGTTGCAGGTGAAGTCGATGTCTGAGTAGGTGTCGTTGGCATCCTCGTAGGTTAGGGTG
>DCHH01000138.1:2179-6448 GCA_002315625.1 Bacteroidales bacterium UBA1757 | reverse complement strand
GCAGAAGGCATAGCCGAGGGAAAAGCGGAAGGAAGAGCTGAAGGAATTATCGAAGGCAAAGCGGAAGCCGCCAAAACCATGAAGGCCAAAGGCTACCTTGACGCAGATATTGCCGAAATCACCGGCCTGCCTCTCGAAACCATTCGGGAACTGTAGATTCAGGTAGTGAGTTATGGGGAGGCAGTTACCCTACCAGCACCTCGTCAATATTTCTTGTATCCTTGTTGAAGCTGATGCCAAGTCGGATTATCTTCTGGCCGTTGAGTGCGAAGGGAAGTGCATAGTTCTTGTCGGATATCTGGTCCAGCGCCTGCTGCGCGGTGCCGTCCAGCTTGAACTCCATGACATAACAATATTTGGGAGTCTTCACTACCAGGTCTATGCGGCCGTCGCTCGTGTGATATTCCGCCTGTGTGTAGAAACCCATCAGCTTGAACAGGAGCCACAGCACGTTCTGGTAATGGTTTTCCAAATCCCGGACGAGCTCGTACGGAGTGTCAGCGAAGAGGGTGCGAAGACGTTTTATGAACTGACAAGTGTCGCCGGCTTCAACATCCCGCACAAAATTGCTTACTGAGAATGGATATTTTCGGCCACGCGGATGAATATAGCACGGCATGAGGAACTTTGTAAAACCCTCCTCAACTTCTTCATTCGGGAATCCCAACTGATATGTGCCGAACCGCTGGTCATAACCCCTGATGGTCAGATAGCCGCTCTGGTATATCACTGGTATGGGTGACTCTGATTCGCTATCTACTGAACTCAGGACATCAGCATCGATACTGAGACTCGAAAGCTGCTCCAGATTATAATCGGCCCGCTGAAGCAGGGTCACAAGATAAGTGGGGGTGCCCGTCTCGAACCAGTAACTGCCGAATTTGTTATTGGCGAATGTATTCAGGACACTGAACGGATTGTACATTCCGGGGGCATTCTCCTCAAAATGGTATCCATCATAACGGACACGCATCGCTGAGACGCACTGTTCCTCAGTCATCCCGTTCGCCGCTGCCAGATTCCTTATCTCTTCACCGAAATTCGACAGCAGTTCTTTTTCCGTCATCCCGCAGATGTCCGAATAGTCCGGGGCCATAGAGATGTCACGCAGGTTGTTCAGGTCACTGAACACACTCACCTTGCTGAACTTCGTGACGCCGGTGAGAATGGCGAAGCGGATGTATGCGTCCATTGACTTCAAAGCCCCGTAGAATCCCTTCAGCGTGGAGCGGTACGCCTCCTGGAGCTCCGGATTGCCTATTGCCTGAAGCATCGGCTTGTCGTATTCATCGACCAGTATCACTGCGCGCCGGCCGGTCTTCTCGTAGGCACGGCGGATGAGACCTGTAAAGCGGGAACCGAATGTCTTCTCCCTGTCATCCTTTCCGTACAGTTTCTCCATATTGCCCAAGAAGACGTCCAACTGCACGTCAAGGCTCTCCTTGGCATTATAATTTTCAGTGTTCAAATCCAGTCTAAACACAGGGTACACCGCCCAGTCGATGTCAGGTTTGTTGTCGATGGCCAGCCCCTTGAACACCTCACGCTTACCGAGAAAAAGCGCCTCAAGAGTGCTGATTAGAAGACTCTTTCCGAAACGGCGCGGACGGGAGAGAAAATAATATCCGCCCTGAGTCACCATCTGGTATATCCGTTCTGTCTTATCGACATAGACATACCCGTCTTGAATCAGTTTCTCGAAATCCTGTATGCCAATCGGCATCTTACGCATTGACTTTCCTTCCATAAGTATGTGGCATTGAAGTTCACAAAGATAATGTGTCCGCCTCTATTCTCAACAAAAACAGCCTCATATTTTCAGCCATGCTTTCCAAGGTTGAGTTGTGGGGACCATTGTTTAAAGAAAAATGTCAGAGTATGTCCTGAATAATGTAGCGCGGACGGGACTTGGTTTCGGTGTAGGCTTTTCCCACATAGACACCTACTATTCCTACTGCTATCAGAATCACACCGCCGACAAACCATACGGAGAGCATCAGCGAGGCCCAGCCGGCTACGGCCGTGTGGGCACACAGCGACCAGATTACATAGACAAGGATGCCTATACTGATGAGAACGAACACAATACCGATGGTGATAACCGCCAGAAGGGGCTTGATGGAAAACGATGTGATGCCGTCAAAAGCCAGATTCAGCATTTTTCCAAGGGTATATTTTGACTCCCCGGCCTGACGCTCGGAAATCACATCATCGACCGTTGTGGAATTGAAGCCTATCATCGGAATCATTCCGCGCAGATAGAGATTGCTCTCCTTGAACGATTCGAGTGCCTCCAACGCCCTCAGACTTAGCAGCCTGAAATCGGCATGGTTATAGACCGCATCCACTCCCATCGACTTCTGCAGCTTGTAAAACATCTGCGCCGTAAGCCTTTTCATAAATGGGTCAGCAGTACGTGACACCTTCACCCCATACACCACGTCGTTGCCCTCAGCGTAGGCATCGACCATCTGCTCAATACAACGTGTATCGTCCTGGAGGTCTGCATCCATGGTTATGACCGCATCGCTCCACTCCTTTGCCGTCATCATTCCGGCCAGAATGGCATACTGGTGACCCACATTGTGCGCCAGATTCACACCCCGGAAGCGGGCATCCCGCGCATGAAGCGAGCAAATAATTTCCCATGTACGGTCACGGCTTCCGTCATTCACGAAAAGCACTCCCGAATCGGGCGAAATCTTCTCTTTGGCCACGAGGTCGTCGAGCACGGCAGTCAGCTGCTGCGCACTTTGCTCCAGCACTTCCTGCTCGTTGAAACACGGGCATACTATTGTCAGGTGCATCATTTTGAAGGTATTTTGGTTATTGCAAAATCGCGGTAGGTTGCAAAATCACATCCGTCGGCTTTCATTTGCGATATGAATTTCTCCAGCCTGTCAACCATCTGTAATCCGCTGTGGTTCCTTATGATAAAGGGCATCTTCCACTCTGGATGCTCCTTCAGTTCAAAGAATTCCCATGGGTGGAAATAGGTGGCAAAATAGCCGTCATGGCTGAGCACACGCCTCACAAGGGCGCGGTATAGCCACTGCGGAAAATTGTGCAGGGCCAGCCAGAAAAGGGGAACCCTAAGCCACGGCGTAACTGATGCCGGAATCTGCAGCACTTTGCCCTTCATAAAGAATGTGCGCGGTGTGGTCAGGTGCATATAGCGGCCGGGGATGAATGCCGGATTAAGAGACGTATTGTACAGATAACCAGCCTGTTCGATTGCCTCATCGTTTACAGTGAACATGCGCGGCTGGCGGTAGCCGTAGGCTTTCAGACCTGTTGCCGACTCCATAATTTCCTTGGAACGGACAAAATCGGTCGGCTGCGGCTGCCAGTGATCCACCCCGTGACAGGCAACCTCGTGACCTTCCCGGATTATCCTTTGCATGGTCTCGGGGGCATGAGTTATGAAGTTGCCGGTACAGAAAAATGTAGCCTTTACATTCTGGCGCTGAAGGATGTCAAGGATTCTGTTGGTGCCCACTTCTGAGACAGCCATGCCCTCTTCCAACGTGAATGGGACGTTGTGCTCTTTTGGAACATCAAATTCTTCAGTATCAAAACTTAACAGTATCTGTTTCATAGTTTCTTAAAAGCTGTGCGGACAAGGAAAAAGTTTATGGGAACAGCCACAGGCAGCACTAGCGGAGCGGCCAGCCAGTCGGCTACTCCAAGCCAGAGATATAGATTTAGCAATCCCATGTGTATCAGGTAGTTAACACCATGACTCAACAGAAATCCGCCACTACGCTTGAGGGTAATCTCTTCCCTGAAAGTAAAATGGGCAGTCAGCCAGAGATTTGCACACAGACTGATGAGATAGCCCGAAGTGTAGGCCAGGTTTTCCTGCCACCCTACACCATCCTTCGACTGCCAGTCTATTCCCATGGCCCATAGGAGCAACAGATATATGGCGTAGTGGAGACCGGCAGCCAACGTGCCGACTATGCCGAACCTGACAAATTCCATAAGTTTCGGACGGCTCCTGAACCAGAGAAGACACTGTTCTGCTTTTTTCACTGTTATCCCAAGCGTATAATTTTGGCAAAGGTAAGGAAATTCGGATTCAACTTGCTATCTTCGCGCATGAAAAATACTTGTTTGAAAAATGGTCAGATTCTATAAGGAACCGGCAGTTCCGCTCGAGTTCCACCGCGTCAAGATAGTACAGAAACTCAATCTCTTATCACTGGAGCAGAGGATGGAAGTCCTCAAGAATGCCGGCTACAATTCCTACCGCATGCAGACGGCCGA
>DCHH01000138.1:1007-1994 GCA_002315625.1 Bacteroidales bacterium UBA1757 | reverse complement strand
GCCGAGCACACTATGTTCTCCGCACTGCTCCACGAGGGCGATGTCGTACCGATGAACTACCATTTCGGTTCGTCAGTGCGGCAGGTCAAACTGGCAGGCGGCACGCATGTCGAGGTCCTCAACAAGGAGACCGCTTTCCGCACCGATTCCGACTGTCCATTCAAGGGCAATGTCGATATTCCAACACTTGAAAAGGCCATCGCAACCTACGGAGCGGAGCATATCCCGTTCATACGGATGGAAGCCTCGACAAACCTTATCGGCGGCCAGCCTTTCTCTGTTGCGAACCTGCGTCAGGTCAGGGAGGTGGCCCGTAGGCACGGCATCCGTATCATTCTGGACGCCACTCTGCTGGCTGAAAATGCCTACGTCGTGACACAACGGGAGGAGGAGTTCCGTCACAAGACCCTGAAAGAGACACTACGCGCATTCTGCGACTTGGCCGACATTGTCTATTTCTCAGCCCGCAAACTGGGCTTCGGCAAGGGAGCCGTCATCGCCACCGACTCTTTGGAGGAGAAGAACAAGATGGACGAGGTCGTGGCTGTCTATGAAGGATTCATCAATTACGGCGGCATGTCAACCAAGGAGATTGAAGCCATTGCTGTCGGACTGTATGAGGCCGTGGATGAAGAATACACATCCCAGAGTGTAGAATATATAAGGTATTTCGTCGAACAGGCCGTCAGGCGTGGTATCCCTATGGTGACCCCTCCGGGCATTCTCGGTGCACATATCGATGCTTCAAGATTCTGCCCACACTTGACATTCAGCGACCTGCCCACAGCCAGCATCTGCGCGGGGCTATATCTGGCGGGAGGCATCCGTGTCATGGACGGCGGGACAGGCGGCGAAGCCTTTTCTGACCCCACCCAAAGGGCCGACATGGAACTGGTACGCATCGCTTTCCCTCGCCGTGTCTTCACCCTCTCACAGACAATTTTCTGTCTTGACCGTCTGGAGTGGCTTTACGACAACCGCCACCTA
>DCHH01000138.1:0-977 GCA_002315625.1 Bacteroidales bacterium UBA1757 | reverse complement strand
ATGACTTTCGACGACCAGCCGCTGCTTAACCGCTCGTTCTATTCGCCGCTGAAACCAGTGGGCGACTGGGTGGAGAAGCTTGCCGCACAGTTTAAAAAGGATTTTGGCGAGAGCCGTTAGTTTCAAGTTTCAGCGAAAGCCGTTAAAAGAGACCGTCATGCTAAGAGAAGAAACCGTTTTCGGGCCCATTCATTCCAGAAGGCTTGGAAGTTCCTTGGGAATCAATCTGTTGCCGGAAAACGGCAAGTGGTGCAACTTCGACTGTATCTATTGCGAGTGCGGATGGAACCGCGACGGCCTGTCCGACAGGCAACTACCTACCGTCAAGCAGGTTCACGACCGTCTGGAAGCAAAACTCAATGAATGTCATAAAGCCGGCACACCCATAGATTCCATCACCTTCAGCGGCGACGGCGAGCCTACGCTCCACCCCCACTTTCCGGAAATAATCGACGAAGTACTGGCTCTTCGCGACATCTATTACCCGGCAGCCAAGGTCTCCGTCCTGAGCAACGCCACGAGGGTGCACATCCCCGAAGTTTTCCAGGCTCTCTGCAAAGTCGATAATCCCATCATGAAAATCGATGCCCCAACCAACTCGCTTGCCGAGCTGATAAATCACCCCGCAAAGGGCTACGACATAAACCGCGTAGTGGAAGGGCTTATGCAGTTCCACGGCGATTTCGTCCTGCAGACCATGTTTCTGCGCAGCAGCGACTTCGACTCCTCCGCTCCGGAATGCCTTGGTCCGTGGATGGAGATTGTCCGCAAGGTCCGCCCCCGCGAAATCATGGTCTATACAATCGACCGCCCAACACCTGAGACCGGCCTACAGAAATTCACTTCCGAAGAGATGCACCGACTGACCCAACCTCTCTCCGACGAAGGCTTCCAAATCCAAATCAAAGGCTGACCCCCGCCACACGTCATCCCAGGCTCACCCTCCCCAGTCATCCCGGGCTCAGACCCGGGATCCC
>DCHH01000020.1:44129-62076 GCA_002315625.1 Bacteroidales bacterium UBA1757 | reverse complement strand
TTGACTACTATCAGGGATATGACAAGCAATATGAACCCGATGCCATCGGCGGCTACCTGCCCCTTGGATGGGTCTATAGTTACAGCCCCATGCCCGCAAGCCTTACGGCCGAAGAGCAGAAACACATAGTGGGCGTGCAGACCAACCTCTGGACCGAGTATATCTCCACATTCAGCCAGTGCCAGTACATGGTGCTTCCCCGCTGGCTGAATGACAAACCGTGGTAAGGTTCAATGAAGGTTCACAGGCACGGGTAGCTGGCACAAGTACCACATCGCCACATTGTGTGTCTCACTTTGTGTGATGGAACCGTCAGTGCTTGCGGATTTTGTAGCCCCAGAAGCCGTACCAGAGGATGAAGAGGAAGCAGGGGATGCAGACGATAAATGAGAGCTGGAAGGAGGAGCACGCATCCTCGACAATGCCTCTGATCCAGGGCATGACAGCGCCGCCTGCTATGGCCATGGTCAGCAGCGAACTGCCTCTTTCGGTGAAATTCCCAAGGTCTGTCATAGCCATCGGCCACAGGGCGGGCCACATCAGGGAGCAGCCGAGAGTCATCAGGAAGATGAACCAGACGGAGATGGAGGCGGGAGCGAAGGCTGTCAGAATGGAACCGGCAAGGGCAACGATGGCGCAAATCTGGAATGCCTTGACCTGGCTGATAAAACGGGGGATACAGAAGGCTCCGACCAGGTATCCTGCAATCATACCGAATGAGGGGATAAAACCCCAGTTATCGCCTGTTAAACCGAGTGACTTTGCATAGTCGGTGGCAGTTGCCAGCGAAATGGTCTCTACGCCGACGTAGATAAAGAGGGCTATGGCTCCAAGAATCAAGTGAGGATACTTGGAAATAGTTGACATCGGCGGGCGCTCGGTGCTCTCCTCTGCGTTGGCCGTTTCAGGCTTGACATCGGGAAGCGGGGCGATGAGTGCGATGATTCCGAGCAGGACGAAAATGCCGGCAATCATCAGGAACGGCATGTTCAGGTCGGGCAGGGTGATTTCCTCAATACTTTTGCTGATGACACCTGTAATAAATACGGTGGTAACGGGCCATGCAAGCTTGTTGCAGATTCCCATGATTGATATGCGCTGAGCGGCCGACTCCATCGGACCGAGGATTGTGACATACGGGTTGACCGAAGCCTGCAGCACGCAGTTGGCAGTACCGGAGAGTGCTGAAGCGACCAGGAACCATGCAAACGATGCGGTCTTGGCAGCCAGAATGAACAATCCGAAAGCGCAGGCGAACAAGGCGAAGGAGACGGCCATTGTCTTCTTGTAGCCGATGTGCTCAATGCAGCGGACCGCCGGGATGCCGAAGATGATGAACGGAAGGAATGTGGCTGCGAGCAGCAGATTGGACTGTGCACCGGTGGCACTCAGCGAGTTGCGCAGCACCGGCATAAGGAACGAGTTGATTCCCAGGGCAAAGCCCAAAGAGAAGAACATAAGGCCGACAAATGCCAGCGGAACCAGAATTCTCTGTGATTTTTGTACTGAATTGCTCATATCGGAAAAAGAGATTGTTTATTATTTTCCGACGAAAGTAAGCCTATTTCTAGACACAAGCAATTATTTGGCGGTTTACTAACGAAACTGTACCTTTGCAGGGTAGTAAGCCATCGGGGCAGAAACAGACATAAAGCAATGAAAATCGGTTTTGATAATGACAAATACGTGAAGATTCAGTCGGAGCGTATTGGCGATAGAATTGAACAGTTCGGAAACAAACTTTATCTGGAACTTGGAGGAAAACTTTTCGACGACAATCATGCCAGCCGTGTCCTTCCCGGCTTCCAGCCCGACAGCAAACTGAAAATGCTCCAGCGCCTGAGCGACAAAGCTGAAATCGTCATTGTCATCAGTGCTGTTGATATCGAGAAAAACAAAATCCGTCAGGACTTAGGCATTACATACGATGTGGATGTTCTTCGTCTGAGGAACGAGTTCATGAACCGCGGATTTCTTGTGAGCAGTGTCGTGATTACCCATTTCAACGGTCAGGCCAGTGCTGAGGCTTACCGGCAGAAGCTTGAGCGTCTGGGTATCAAGGCTTATTTCCACTATACGATTGACGGCTATCCGAACAATATTGCCTTGATTGACAGTGATGAAGGATTCGGCAAGAATGATTATGTCGAAACAACTCGGCCGTTGGTAATTGTTACGGCTCCCGGTCCTGGAAGCGGAAAGATGGCTGTCTGCCTGAGCCAGCTCTATCAGGAGCACAAGCGGGGAATCGAGGCGGGTTATGCGAAATTTGAGACGTTCCCTGTATGGAGCCTTCCGCTGAAACACCCGGTGAATATTGCCTACGAAGCAGCAACTGCCGACCTTAGCGATGTGAACATGATTGACCCGTTCCATCTGGAGGCCTACAACAAGATAGCAGTCAACTATAACCGGGACGTGGAGATTTTCCCGGTGCTGAATGCCCTGTTTGAAGGGATATATGGCGAGAATCCCTACAAGTCGCCGACCGATATGGGGGTGAATATGGTGGGATTCTGCATTTCCGACGATGAGGTGTGCTGCCAGGCGGCGAAGGATGAAATAATCCGCCGCTATTTCACCGCCCTGAACCATCTGGCCGACGGTGACTGCAATGATGCGGAGGTCAATAAGATTTCACTGTTGCTCAAGCAGGCCAAGATTACTACTGATATCCGTAAATCGACGGTTGCCGCAAAGCAGCGTCAGGAGAAGGCCGGAAGGGCCTGTGCGGCCATTGAACTGGAAGACGGAACTATTATCACATCTGAAAGCAGCCCGCTGATGGGACCGTGTGCCGCATTGCTCATCAATGCAACCAAGCATCTGGCAGGCATTCCGCACGAAATCAAGCTGATTCCCGAAAGTATGATTGAGCCTATCCAAAAGACTAAGGTGGAGTATCTCAAAGGGAATAATCCGCGTCTGCATACCGATGAAGTGCTGGTGGCTCTGTCGGTGCTGAGCACTCAGGACAGCAATTGTGAACAGGCGCTGAATCAGTTGCCTAAACTCGATGGCTGTCAGGCACACTGCACGGTGATGTTGAGTGAAGTCGATCAGAAAATCATGAAGAAACTGGGTATCGGCCTCACCTGCGACCCTGTCAAAAAGGCGAAGCTGTAGAGGTGTCAGTCCGTGGTATGGCGCTATCCCATGCGAGAAATTAAAAATTAGTATTTTTCCTTCCCGACAATAAAGTCAGATAAGGCTCATTGCTGCAGTCCAGACAGCGAACCTTCCCGCTTTTCCAATGAGCAGCAGGATAATTGTCCACAAAGGACGGGCTCTGTAGAAGCCAAGACCCAGGGCAATGACGTCGCCGATGATGGGGACCCACACTATCAGGGCAAGCCAGAAACCGTAACGGTCAATTCTTGCTTTTTGTTTTTCCAAGGTTTCGGGCTTGACCTTGAACCATTTTTCAATCCATTCCCATCGGCCAAGCCACCCTACATAGTAGGTTACGACGCTGCCCAGCCAATTACCAATGGTGGCCACCACGAAACAGGCCAAGGGCTGCTTCAGGGTGGCCACCATTGCTATGTAGAGAGCATCGGAACTGAAGGGGATAATAGTGGCTGCAAGGAAGTTTCCAAGGAAAAGTCCAAGCAGGCCCAATTGTTCCAGCCACTCCATTTTTCAGATGTTATTTTTATCCTTGTTTTATACAGTTTCGCCGAGGCGAAACTGAACTAGTGCTCTATTTTGCTTTTAGAGCCTGGTCGAGGTCGGCGATAAGGTCGTCTGCATTTTCGATACCGATGGACAGGCGCATCAGGTCGGGCTGTACACCGGCTTTCATCAGCTGCTCGTCGGTCATCTGACGGTGGGTGTGGGATGCTGGATGAAGGATGCAGCTTCGGGCGTCGGCCACGTGGGTGACGATGGCAATCAGTTTGAGGCTATTCATGAAGCGGATGGCACGCTCACGTCCTCCTTTTATGCCGAAACACATAACACCGCACGACATACCGTCACGAAACTGTTTCTGAGCCAGTTCATGGTAGGGGTCGGTGGGGAGCCCGCTGTAGTGAATCCATGTCACTTCTTCGTTGGCTTGAAGCCACTCGGCTATCTTCTGGGCGTTCTCGCAGTGGCGCTGTACTCTCAGATGAAGGGTCTCTAGTCCGAGATTAAGGAGGAAGGAGTTCTGCGGCGATGGTATTGAACCCAAGTCACGCATGAGTTGGACGGTAGCTTTGGTGATATATGCTTTTTTACCGAACGATTTGGTATAGGTGAGGCCGTGGTAGGAGGGGTCGGGGCGGGTGAGGCCCTTGAATTTCTCACCATAGAAGTCCCAGTCGAAATTTCCGCTATCGACAATGGCACCTCCGATTGTAGTGGCGTGTCCTTCCATGTATTTTGTGGTGGAGTGGGTAACAATGTCGGCACCGAATTCAAACGGACGGCAGTTGATTGGGGTGGCGAAAGTGTTGTCAACAATGAGGGGCACACCATGCTTGTGGGCAATACGGGCCATCTTGGCTATGTCCAAGACATTGCAGCTGGGGTTGGAGATGGTCTCTGCCATCAGGCACTTGGTGTTGGGACGGAAGGCCTTGTCGATTTCCTCTTCGCTGTCGTTTTCGGAAATCATGGTACACTCGATGCCAAGTTTGGGTAGGGTTGTGCCGTAGAGGTTGTATGTTCCGCCATAGATTTCCTTGGTGCAGACGAGGTGGTCACCTGCTTCACAAATATTGAAGACAGCATAGAAGTTGGCAGCCTGTCCGGAAGAAGTGAGCATACCGGCTATTCCCCCTTCCAATGCGGTAATTTTGGCGGCCACAGCATCGTTGGTCGGGTTTTGCAGACGGGAGTAGAAATACCCTTCCGTCTTGAGGTCGAAGAGGTCGGCCATAGCCTCGCTCGATTCGTATTTGAAAGTAGTTGACTGATAGATGGGCAATACGCGCGGCTCGCCGTTTTTTGGCTGCCAGCCCCCTTGAACGCATATAGTTTCCTGTTTCATGACTGATAAAATATTACTGACGGTGCAAACTTACACATTTTTTATAGAACCTCAGTCCCGTAGAGGGCGAAATCGCCGCGGGAGGGGTCGTCGGGCCAGATTTCAGCCATTGCGGCGGTTATTTCGGCGGCGGTTTTGAGGTCGGCGCTTTTACGGGAAGTAAGGCCGAGGCGAAGCGCTATCTGATAGACATGGGTATCGAGCGGGACTATCAATTGTGACGGGCTGATGTTCTTCCATATCCCGAAATCAACCGGACTGCCCGGTCTTACCATCCAGCGAAGGAACATGTAAAATCTTTTGTTGGCGGAAGGGCTGCCGGGGACGGGTATGCCGTTTACCCCTTCAAAGGCTTTGCATAGTGCGAAGACCCCACTGTCTAAGCTCTGTCCGGGGATGAAAAATGCTTCAAGGCTTCGTTTTTCAGCATAGACTTCTGCCATTCTTTCGCAAAGCACGATGAAATCTTCCCATTTGTAGAAACGGTACAGGCAGGATTGCGCATTGTTTTCAAGTTGCCGGTATGCGTGGTTGGTGATGAAACGGTACGGCCCTCCGACAGCGTCCATTGTTGCATGAAGACGGTCAAGAATCTGAAGGAAGACCTTGCGGCTGCCGTACGCCATCCATGCTGAAATGAAGGCTGAGGCTTCGATGTCGCCCCGTTCGGTATAGCGGTGCGGAAACTGTACAGGATCCGAGCCAATAAATTCAGTACATTCATTTGCAGCTGCCGCCTCAAGTAGCATTTTCTTTGTATCTGGGTTCATGTCGGTTCTCTAATTGTACCGCAATTATAAGGTATTTTGGTGAGAAATCGTTAATTTTGCAGCCGTTTTTTTATCGAAAAGGACAAATACATACAACATAAACTATATCACAATGAGTAAGAAAGCTATGCTGATGATCCTCGACGGCTGGGGCATCGGTCACCACGACAAAGCCGACGTTATCTTCAATACTCCAACCCCTTACTGGGATTCACTTCTGAAGGAATATCCTCATTCACAACTGGAAGCCTCCGGCGAGAATGTCGGTCTGCCCGATGGTCAGATGGGTAACAGCGAGGTGGGTCACCTCAATATCGGTGCCGGCCGCGTGGTTTATCAGGACCTGGTGAAAATCAACCGTGCCTGCGCCGACGGCAGCATCAAGAAAAACAAGGAAATCGTGGCAGCCTTCACCTACGCTAAAGAAAGCGGCAAGAAGGTTCACCTGATGGGACTGACCAGCAACGGCGGCGTTCACAGCAGCCTCGACCATCTTTTCAAGCTTATTGAAATCAGTCAGGAATATGGCATCGACAATACTTTCGTGCATTGTCTGATGGACGGCCGTGACACCGACCCCAAGAGCGGCATCGGTTTTATTAAGCAGCTTATAGACCACAAGGCAAAGATTGCCGGTATTATCGGACGTTACTACACGATGGACCGCGACAAACGCTGGGAGCGGGTAAAGGTAGGCTATGACCAATTGGTTAAAGGTGAAGGCAAGAAGTGCGACGACATGCTGAAAGCCATGCAGGAAAGCTATGACGAAGGTGTCACCGACGAGTTCATCAAACCGATTGTCAACACGCAGTTTGATGGTACTATTTGTGAAGGAGATGTGGTGATTTTCTTCAACTACCGCAACGACCGAGCAAAGGAAATTACTATTGCCCTGACGCAGAAGGATATGCCCGAAGCCGGTATGCAGACTATTCCCGGACTGCACTATTGCTGCATGACTCCGTACGATGCCAGTTTTACGGGAGTTCACATTCTCTTCGATAAGGAAAATGTGGAGAACACACTGGGCGAATACGTGAGTTCCAAGGGGCTCAACCAGCTGCATATCGCTGAGACTGAGAAGTATGCTCATGTTACTTTCTTTTTCAACGGCGGACGCGAGCAGCCATTCGCTAACGAAGACCGCATCCTGATTCCGTCACCGAAGGTTGCCACTTACGACCTCAAGCCCGAGATGAGTGTCAACGAGGTTGGTGATGCCCTGAAGCAGGCTATCGAGACTGATAAGTATCCGTTCATTGTGGTGAACTATGCCAATGGTGACATGGTAGGCCATACGGGTGTGTATGAGGCTATTGAAAAGGCTGTTGTGGCTGTTGACGCCAATGTCCGGAAGGTTGTGGAAGCAGCCAAGGCCCATGGTTATGAAGTCATCATCATTGCCGACCACGGCAACGCTGACCATGCTGTCAATGAAGACGGAACTCCAAATACTGCACATAGCCTGAACCCGGTACCTTTTGTATATATTACAGAGAATAAGGCTGCCAAGGTTGAGAATGGTATTTTGGCAGATGTGGCACCCAGTATCTGTCATATTCTGGGAATCGGCCAGCCCGGGGAGATGACCGGAAAGTGTCTGATACACTGATTATATGATTGAGATTGACGATACGCTGGTCAGTTTTGACGTTTTTGAGCAGGAGTTCTGCTGTGATCTGGCGGCCTGCAAGGGATGTTGCTGCGTGGAGGGAGAATCCGGCGCGCCACTGACGTTGGAGGAGGTTGCGGAGATTGAGAAAGTACTCCCCGTGGTGTGGGACAAACTCTCGCAGGAGGCCCGTATCGTCATCAACCGGCAGGGGGTTGCCTATACCGATGCAAACGGTGATCTGGTGACCTCGATTGTCAACGGGAAGGACTGTGTCTTTACCTGCTACGACGAGCGTGGTACATGTCTTTGTGCATTGGAGCGGGCTTTCTATGCAGGAAAGAGCACTTTCCTCAAGCCTGTCTCCTGCCACTTGTATCCCATTCGCCTCAGGAAGTTGAGCAACGGCCTGACGGCGCTGAATTACGATGAGTGGGACATCTGCCGTAGTGCATGCAAGTGTGGTCATGAGATGGGTCTGCCAGTCTATAAGTTCCTTAAAGAGCCGCTAATCAGGCGGTTCGGTCAGGAATGGTACGACAAGCTCTGCATTGCCGCCGACTGGGTCGCCCAGCATAAACACGAGCCATGAAGAGAATAATAGTCTGTCTTTGTCTGATAATCTCCTTAACGACATTTGGTATGGAAGGAAAGTCGCGCTACAAGGATGTCTGCTTCGAGGTGGAGGTCATACAAGACATTGTCTATGGCCATGGAGACGGATATTGGACAGAGATGGACGGCCGTGACGATGAACTGCCAAAACTTCTCCGTCAGAATCTGGGGGCAAAGGTCCAGTCCTCTCTTCCTCTGACATTAGACATTTACCAGCCGGCCGGTGATACTCTGTCAAAAAGGCCGACAGTGGTGATGATGCACGGCGGAGCCTTCTTTATGCATTCAAAGAAAGAAACCTGCATCCGTGAGTGGTGCCGGGAGCTGGCTGCCCGTGGCTATGTTGCAGTTTCCATAAACTACCGCTTAGGTTTCCATCTGAACAAGACAGATATTGAGAGGGCTGGTTATCTGGCCCTTCAGGATGCACATGCTGCCATGCGTTTTTTAGTAGCTAATGCCGGAACCTACCATATTGATACGGAACGGCTTTTTGCGGGTGGCTCGAGTTCCGGGGCCATCACGGCGCTGAACCTGGTCTTTATGGATAATACCACCCGCCCCGTTTCTTCGAGAAAAAAACCCGACATGGGTGACATAGAGACTGCCGGCAATGCACTTACCTGCACTTTTTCTATTAAAGGAATCATAGATATGTGGGGAGCAGTCAACGATATTTGTCTGCTGGACAAGGCAAATGTGCCGATTCTGGCTTTTCAGAGCATGGGAGACCAGACGGTTCCATATCGGTATGACTATTCCCTGAATAGCATGAAGCCGTTCAACAAGCTATTGTTCAATAAGATTTACGGGACGGCATCCATCGCCGAGTACTATCTTGAGAATGGACGCGACATCACTTTCTTCCCATTTGAGGGAGAGAGGCATTCACCACAGAAGGATGCCGAAGGCAACCCGAACGAAAACTTCTATTTCATCCTTGACAAGATGACAGATTTCCTTTTACGCCTTGTCTGAATATCATTCGGCGGGTGGAAGCGAGATCCCCAACTCATTTGCAGCCTGGACCAAAGTGTCCAAGGCAAAGATAATCTGTTCGGGTTTGTGCTCGCTTGTCACGTCAAAACGGAGTCTGGCTTTGCCTCTCGGAACGGCAGGATATACAGCCGGGGGCACTGCGATACCACGTTTGTTGAGCTCATTACTAAGGATGAAAGCATCCTCGTCGCGGCCAATCAGAACAGGTATGATTGCGCTCTTTCCTGCTTTGCCGATGTTGAGGTTACGTTTATGGGCTTCGGTGGCAAAGCAGTCGATGTTGCGCTGCATGTGCTCCATGATGGTGGGGTCGTTCTGAAGAAGATGGATGGCTTCTAGAGAGGCTGCTGCCAGGGCAGGCGACAGACCGACGCTGAAGACAAAGCCGGGCAGGTTGTAACGGAGGTAGGTAACGAGTTCTTTTTTCCCTGCAAGATAGCCGCCGCAGGTGCCCAAACCTTTTGACAGTGTGCCCATCTTGATGTCGATGTCGTCACCGGCAAGGTGGAAATATTCATCCACGCCGCCGCCTGTAGGTCCAAGTACGCATGCGCTGTGAGCCTCATCGACCATAAGGAAGCAGCCGTATTTCTTCTTCACGGCCACGAATGCCGGTACATCAGAGATATCGCCGTCCATGCTATAGACACCTTCAATGACAATCAGAACCTTTTCAAAATATTTACGCTGCTTTTCCAGAATTGATTCCAGTGCCTTGATGTCGTTGTGCGGGAACGATTTTGTCAGAGCCTCCGAAAGACGGCATCCTTGTGCAACCGAATTGTGAGCAAGGGCGTCATAGAGGATAAGGTCGTTTTTGCCGCAGAAGTTACCCACGAAAGTTACGTTGGTGGAGTGGCCGCCTACGCAGACCACGGCATCTTCGGCATGTTTCCATTTTGCAATGGCTTGTTCAAGTTCTCTGTGGATGGGTTTTTCACCAGCTAACAGACGGCTGCCGCTGGCACTGGTGCCGTATTGGTCGATGGCTTTCTTTGCAGCTTCGTTCACCTCGGGACGGCCGCTCATGCCGGCATAGTTGTAGTTGCCGAAGTCAATCAGTGTGCGTCCGTTGACTATGCAAGTGTCGCGAAGAGGGGACTCGTGAGGAATAAAATAGGGGTCGTCGCCTGATGCAAGCAGTTCGTCGATACGATGGCGGAACGATTTGTATTCTTCGGAATCTTCGAAGCGGGTTACGGGAGATTTCTCTGTCGGATGGCAGGTTTGTGAGCCTCCGTAGATAACGCGCAGCAACATATCGGCAGTGTTTGTCGGTGTTGAGCAGCTGATGTATTCCTCGCTTGGTACAATTATGCTGAAATCTTCCTCCAAATGAGTGAGGACGGCAAGCATCTGAAGGCTGTCACCGTGAAGGTCATCAATGAAATGGGAATCGTTGTTGATATCCTCGACGGGGATTGACAAAACCTCCGAAAAGACATTGCGCACCTTGGCAATCATCTCTTCGCGTTTGTCCTTTCCGATTACAGGCGAATTGGAAGAGGGTTCGGGCTGGTCGGCAACTAGGCGGCTGGTGCCGCTGAGGCTGAGTTCGTATGTCTCCAGACGATTGTTGCGAATCATCTTCTTAACTTCCAAACGTTTGATTTTAAAGCCGTTGGCAGTTGGAAGGGTAGTTGGAGTAACCAAAACACGTGACAGACGTTTGTAAGCAGGCAGGGTATCGTTTATCGCCCGAATGTCGGAGCCTAACTTTTTAAGGAACTCTTCTTCCTTGCAGAGTTTGCCCACGTTCATCAACAGCGTGATATCTTCATAACGGGAACCTTTCCGTTCCGTGCCCATAATGGTCATCTGCTCGACACCTTCCACTTTCGGGAAGGAATCTTCCAGTTCGTCAGGATATACATTCTCGCCCGACTCGTTTACGATGACTTCTTTTATACGTCCTTCAATAAGGTATTGCTTAGCGGCCTTGTTGATATGGATAATGTCGCCGGAAGAGAACCAGCCATCCTTGTCGATGTCTGCCGGAAGGAGCTTGCCGTCAACGAAACGGCCGTCGTGCATGCCAGTACCACGAATCTGGAGTTCACCTATAGTGCCTCCACCCTTGATACGGTATTCTGTGTTCGACATAGGTGCGCCTATGCTTCCTTTCAGTCGGTTCTGAAGGTTCCAGTTGGTCTCAAAACTGGTAATGGCAGTCTCAGTCATGCCAAAGCCGCAGAGAGTATAGTAGCCAAGGGCATTCATAAGTCTGAGGCTGGCGGGGTCGGCGTGGCTTCCACCCAGGACGATGCTTTTGATATGGGTACCCAGCATCTTTTCTTGTGTGCGGCGGAATATCCGGGCAGCCATACGGTGACCGGCTTTCGGGAAGATTCCCTGTACCATCAGGCTGAATTCAATCATCATGTTGAAAAGTCCCCGAACAGCCTTGTTCTCCTTATTTAATTGGGCATAGAAAGTTTTCGTCATGGAGTTTGCCAGAAGGGGCACCGTGACAATCTGCGAGACCTTGCAGCGCTTGACTGTCTCGGCGATTGTCTGAGGTGCGCGGTCTTTCAGATAGACTGTGGTGTAGCCCAGGAAATGGCTCCAAATGAAAATTCCTGCAAATCCAAGGATATGATGGAATGGCAGGAATGCAAGGGTGCGGAAATTGATATTGTCGATGAGCAGACGGTTCTCCTTGAAAACTTTTTCGGAGAAAAGGGCTATTTCGCAAATGGTCTCCTCATCGTAAACGAACATATTCGAATCGGATGTCGTACCGCTGGTGCAAAGGGCAATATCATGCCCCCATACAGGTTGGAAACCGTTGGCTTTGGGAGCCTGCATAAATTCGGACACTGTATAAGTCCTGTATTTTGGGGGCAGATTGCGACGTCGGCCCGAAACAAGAATGGTACAATTGCATTTGTCCATCGTTGCTGCCGTCTTTTCGTCACTCATTGAGGCATCGAGCAGGAGTGTATCGTGTCCTGTACGGACCAGACCCCAGAAAAGGGGGAACCACTCCTTGCAGGCATCAAGGGAAATAGCCACACGCCCTTCTGTACCAATAGTTTTGGCAATCAGTGCGCCCCAATTGTCAGCCAACTCTGCCAGCTCGTCAAAAGAAGCATGTTTACGCTCTCCGCCCTCTATCCAAAAGGCGGCGTATGTATCTCCGTGGCTGCAGATGAGCTTGTATAAATTACTGAATGTCTTTTCCTTAGCCAGCGCGGCACAATTACCGACTACATCGTATCCTTCGATGTGACGCCGAGACGAATTTTTGTATTCCACAATGTCTCTTTTTAAAATCCGAGCGGCAAAGATAAGAATTATTTGGCGATATATCTTCTTCATGCTATTTTTGCAGGAAAGTTCAAAACAGAAACAGACTATGAAAAAACTTATTTCAATTATTGTCATTATTACTTTAGTGTCTATCGTTGCCAAGGCTGAACCCCGTGCAATCGGTATCAGGGCATCGTATGGTATTGAAGCCTCATATCAGCATGCGTTCGGAAACTCGTTCTTGGAAGGCGACCTTGGTCTTTTTGAGAAGGACTTTGCCGTCCACGCTATGTATGATTTTATTTTTGCTTCTCCCAACTGGAGTAACGGCGAGTGGAATTTCTATGCAGGCCCCGGTGTCGGAATGAATATCAATAACGGAGCACATTTTTCCATTTGTGCCCAGATAGGTGGCGACTACACTTTTGCGACTGTTCCGTTGCAGCTTTCGCTTGATCTTCGTCCCGACATTGTCCGTTTCGGCGGTGAAACTACTTTCTTCAAAGGCTGGTACCCCTCGCTCGGCATCCGTTACAGGTTCTAATATCAACTTTTTTACAGGCATTTTACAGATTTTTTTGGGTAATCCGAAAAAATCTGTACCTTTGCGCTTGATTTTGAAGGCGTCGGAGGAACTCAAAGGGAGTTCTTCCGATTCTTTTTTAAGGAGAGAAACATGATAAATAAAGAAACACTCAGGCAGACTGCTGAGCAGTGGATGGGAGAGAAAGGTTTCTTCCTCGTCGATTTGAAAGTCGGGAGCGACAATCGGATTTCCATTGAGATGGAGACGGAGCGCGGTTCGGTCGATATCGATGACTGTGCGGCACTTAACGATTTCATTGAAAGCCGTTTCGACCGCGATGTCGAAGACTATTCGCTGGAGATATCCTCAGCCGGTCTGGGACAACCCTTCAAGGTGCGCAAACAATATCTGAAATGCATCGGTCAGGACGTTGAGGTCAGCCTCAAGGACGGTCATCGTTTCGTTGGCATTCTTCAGGCTGTCAACGACGATTCATTTTGCGTTAATGTAATTCGCAAGGTCAAACCCGAAGGTGCAAAGCGGCCGGTCAGCCAGGCAATGGACGAAACCTATCGCTATGAAGAGGTGAACAGCGTCTGCTATCACCTTGAATTCTAACCATAATAAAGGTCACGGCAAAAGACAATTCGAATCAATAAATACGATAATCAAAAAAACAATGGCAACCAAAACAGCTGCAACAGAGGAGAAAATCAACCTGGCGGAGGTTTTCTCCGAATTCAAGGAGTCGAAAAACATCGACCGTTCCACAATGATCAATGTGATTGTTGAATCATTCCAGAGTGTCATCGCCAAGATGAAGGGCACGGATGAGCACTACAATGTCCTTGTCAACCCCGACAACGGTGACTTTGAAATCTGGCACAACAGGGAAATCGTCGAGGATGATACCCTGACTGATCCCGCGAACCAGATTGCCCTGAGCGAAGCCCTCAAAATCGATGAAGACTACGAGGTGGGTGAGGAAATCACCAACAGGGTACCCGTGACAGAGTTTGGCCGCCGCGCCATCCTTACTCTGCGTCAGACGCTTGCCTCCAAGATTATGGAACTCCAGAAAGAGAACCTGACCCGTCATTTCAAAGAGATGGTGGGGCAAATCGTAAGCGGCGAGGTCTATCAGATCTGGAAGAAGGAGATCCTGCTCATCGACGAAGACAACAACGAACTGCTGTTGCCAAAGACCGAACAGATTCCCGGAGACTTCTACCGCAAGGGCGAGACCGTTCGTGCCATCATCGACCACGTGGATGACAAGAACAATAATCCCAAGGTGATTCTTTCCCGTACTTCGACTGTTTTCCTGGAGCGTCTTCTGGAACTGGAAGTGCCCGAAATCCACGATGGACTTATTACCATCCGCCGTGTGGCCCGTATCCCGGGTGAGCGTGCAAAGATTGCCGTGGAATCGTACGATGACCGCATCGACCCGGTTGGTGCTTGCGTTGGTGTAAAGGGTGCCCGCATCCATGGTATCGTTCGTGAGCTTCAGAATGAGAATATCGATGTCATCAATTATACACCGAACATCACACTCTTCATCCAGCGTGCCCTGAGCCCTGCCAAGGTATCTTCCATCCGTCTGGACGAAGCCAACAAGCAGGCTTCTGTATGGCTCAAGCCCGAAGAGGTTTCTATGGCTATCGGTAAAGGTGGTATGAATATCCGTTTGGCAAGTATGCTGACCGGCTATACCATCGATGTGTTCCGTGAGACTGAAGGAGCCGAAGAAGAGGATGATATCTACCTTGACGAGTTCAAGGATGAAATCGATGAGTGGGTAATCAATGCCTTGAAGGCCATTGGTTGCGATACCGCCCGCAATGTGCTTGCCATTCCTCGTGAGACCCTGATTGAAAAGGCTGACCTGGAGGAAAGCACCGTGGACGAAGTCCTGGCTATATTGAAAGCAGAATTTGAAGAAGACAACAATTAATATGGCAGTCAGATTAAATAAGATAGTCAAAGAAGTAAGACCGGGAGTCTCCGTATCCATGCTGGCGGAGTTCCTGACCAAGAAGGGAATTCCTACCGATAACGATCCTAATGCAAAGGTGTCGGACGAATCGTTAGCTATGTTGTGGAAGGAATTTGGAGAAGGTGAAATGCCTGTTCGCGGAGAAAAACCCGCGGAAAAGCCGATAGAAAAGCCTGCTGAAGTTATTGCTCAGACGACTCCTGCAGAGAATGAGCCGGCTGAGCAGCCTCAGGAGAAAGAGCCTGTTGTCCAGCCTAAGGTTGAACCCGCTATTCATGTCAAGCCAATTGGCAAGATAGACCTGGAACAGGTTGGCAAGCCCTCAAAGGAGGTTGCAAAGCCAGTCGAGCCTGTTGAAGAGAAAAAGGTTGCCCCTGTAAAGGAGAAAGCAGTTGAAACTCCAAAGGCCGAACCTGTTGCAACTGAAGTAGAGAAAAAGGTTGAAAAGGAACCTCAGCCCGTTCAACCGTCTGAACACGCCAAGGAAGAGAAGGCAGCTGAAGCAGAGGCTGATACAGATTCCGAACCACAGGAAGAGCAAAAGTCGGGTGATATCTATTCTCTTACCGGACAGAAGCTTTCGCCTTCAATCAAGGTAATTTCGACAATCAACCTTGACGCAATCAACCAATATACCCGTCCGAAAAAGAAAACCAATCAGGAAAGGCAGAAGGAGCGTGACGAACGCAGGGCCAAGGAGGCGGCCGACAGGAAACCCCATGCCGGTACCCCGGGCCAGCAGGCCAATGGCAACCCATCTCGTACTGGAGCTCCCGGCCAGCCTGCACAAGGTGCAAACGGACAAGGTGCT
This sequence comes from Bacteroidales bacterium UBA1757, assembly GCA_002315625.1. Lineage (GTDB taxonomy): Bacteria > Bacteroidota > Bacteroidia > Bacteroidales > UBA1402 > UBA1757. The sequence goes on along the minus strand of DCHH01000020.1, from coordinate 46,511 downwards.
GATGCCAACGGCAAGAAGAAGCGTAACCGTATTCGCGACGGAAAGGTCCGTGTCGATAGCAGCGACTATACTTCGTCACCAAGCTTTTCCAACGACCGTCGGGGTGACCGCAACAAGCATGGCAAGACCCCGTTCACCAAGCCTGAAGTGAGTGACGAGGATGTATCGAAGCAGATTAAGGACACTTTGGCCCGTCTGAGCCAGAAGCCCAAGAAGGGAACAAAATACCGCAAGGAAAAACGTGAAGCTGTGTCGCAGCGCCAGCACCAGTTGGAGGCTCGTGAGGCTGCCGAATCAAACATCATCAAACTGACCGAGTTCGTGACAGTTAACGACTTGGCAAACATGATGAATCTCCCCGTCGTCCAGATTATTTCCAAGTGTATGGAAATGGGACAGATGGTATCCATTAACCAGCGTCTGGATGCAGAGACCATCAATATCGTGGCAGAGGAATTCGGTTTCCAGACTGAATATGTGAGTGCAGAGGTGCTGCAGGCCATCCATGAAGAGGAGGACAATGCAGAGGACCTTGTACCCCGTGCCCCGATTATTACGGTGATGGGTCATGTCGATCATGGTAAGACTTCGTTGCTGGACTACATCCGCAAGTCTAACGTCATTGCCGGTGAGGCTGGCGGTATCACCCAGCACATAGGTGCCTACAACGTCACTCTTGAGGACGGCCGTCACATAACCTTCCTCGATACCCCTGGTCATGAGGCTTTTACCGCCATGCGTGCCCGTGGTGCACAGGTGACCGATATTGCCATTATCATTGTTGCAGCTGACGATAATGTGATGCCGCAGACCGTTGAGGCCATCAACCATGCTTCAATAGCCGGTGTCCCTATCGTATTTGCTATTAATAAGGTGGATAAACCTGCAGCCGATCCCGAGAAAATCAAGAAGGAACTGGCTGAGATGAACTACCTTGTCGAAGACTGGGGAGGTAAATACCAGAGCCAGGATATCTCTGCCAAGCAAGGCATGGGTGTCAAGGAGTTGCTGGAAAAAGTCCTGTTGGAGGCTGAAATGCTTGACCTTAAGGCTAACCCCAACCGTCGTGCAACCGGAAATATCATTGAATCCTCTCTTGACAAGGGTCGTGGCTACATCGCTACTGTGCTAGTCCAGAACGGCACCCTGAAAGTGGGTGACATTATGGTGGCCGGAACTTGTCACGGCCGTATCAAGGCCATGTTCAACGAACGAAACCAGAAAATCAAGCAGGCCGCTCCCGGTGAGCCCGCTCTGATTCTCGGTCTGAACGGTGCTCCGCAGGCTGGTGATAACTTCAACGTCCTCGAAACCGAACAGGAGGCCCGCGAGGTTGCCAACAAGCGTGAACAGTTGCAGCGTGAGCAGGGACTTCGTACCGGAAAGATTCTGACACTGGCCGAAATAGGCCGCCGTATCGCCATCGGCAACTTCAAGGAAATCAACCTTATTGTCAAGGGCGACGTTGACGGTTCGGTCGAAGCCCTGTCAGATTCGCTTATCAAACTGAGCACGGAACAGATTCAGGTTAATGTGATTCACAAGGCTGTGGGTCAGATTTCCGAATCGGATGTCACGCTGGCTTCTGCCTCGAATGCCATCATCATCGGTTTCCAGGTACGTCCTTCAGCGGATGCCCGTCGTCTGGCGGAGCGCGAAGGTGTCGATATTCGTCTGTACTCCATCATCTACGATGCCATTGAGGAACTCAAGTCGGCAATGGAGGGTATGCTTGCCCCAGTGTTGAAAGAGGAGACAATCGGTGCGGCAGAGGTACGCGAAACCTTCCACATTTCGAAGGTCGGTATGGTTGCAGGCTGTATGGTCAAGGAAGGCAAAATCAAGCGCGGCTGCAAAGTGCGCGTAATCCGCGACGGTATAGTGATTCACACCGGCGAACTTGATTCGTTGAAGCGCTTTAAGGATGACGCCAAGGAGGTTACCGCCGGACTTGAGTGCGGTATCAGCCTGAAGTCGTACAACGATGTACAGATTGGCGACATGATTGAGTCGTTCGAAGAGCACGAGGTGAAGCAGACCTTGTAAATCATCTGAGAGAATGAATGCCATAGATATCATAATTCTGGTCATTCTTGTTGTCTCTTTCATATTCGGTTGCGTGAAGGGACTGATCAAGTCGATAGGTACCGTGGTTGGTGCCGTTGTCGGATTCATTGCAGCAAAAATGCTGTCCGCAACGGTCCAGCCCTGGTTGTCCAACCTTATGCCTTCCGCTGAGGCCGGTACCCTGAGGGTCGTGTCGTACGTCGTACTGTTCATCCTCGCCTGGGTGCTTTGTGCCTTGGTCTTTCACTTGATTGAGAAACTCTTCGATGCCATGATGCTGGGTTGGGTCAACCGTCTGCTTGGCGGGGCCCTTTC
>DCHH01000020.1:152-43923 GCA_002315625.1 Bacteroidales bacterium UBA1757 | reverse complement strand
CAGCAGAAAAGCGTCAGCAAGGAGCAGACGGAGGTGTAACATCATGAAGGATTCGTCGGAAAAGAATATCATCGAGGAGGTCACCGGGAGTGAGTACAAGTATGGTTTCGTGTCGGATATCGAGACGGAGAGTATTCCTCACGGCCTGAGTGAAGAAGTGGTTCGCCTTATTTCGGCAAAGAAAGGGGAGCCGGAGTGGCTGTTAGAGTTCCGTCTGAAGGCATTCCGCTATTGGCAGACGCTCAAGATGCCGTCCTGGGCTCACCTGCAGATACCTGAGATAGATTATCAGGACATTATTTATTATGCTGCGCCCCGAACAACCAGCGACAAGGTGAAGGGTGAGATTGACCCGGACCTTGTCAAGACTTTTGACAAACTGGGCATTCCGTTGGCAGAGCGTAATGAACTGATGGGACTTGCACCGGAGTCTTCGCAAGGGACAGCGGTTGATGCCGTAATGGACAGCGTATCGGTCAAGACCACATACAAGGAGAATCTTTCGAAGCTCGGTATTATTTTCTGTTCCATCAGCGAGGCTGTCCGCAATCATCCCGAACTGGTAAGAAAGTACTTGGGTAGCGTGGTGACTTACCGCGACAATTTCTTTGCGGCCTTGAATAGTGCGGTCTTTAGTGACGGCTCGTTCGTCTATATTCCAAAGGGGGTACGTTGCCCGATGGAACTTTCGACCTATTTCCGGATAAATGCCAAGAATACCGGCCAGTTTGAACGGACGCTCATTGTGGCCGATGATGACAGTTATGTAAGCTATCTGGAAGGGTGTACAGCCCCCATCCGTGACAATGCACAGCTGCATGCCGCCATAGTGGAAATATATGTCCATGATCGGGCGGAAGTCAAATACTCGACTGTCCAGAACTGGTATCCGGGCGACAAACAGGGGCGTGGAGGAATCTATAATTTCGTGACCAAGCGCTGCCTGTGTCAGGGAGTCTGCTCCAGGATTTCGTGGACCCAGGTCGAAACCGGCTCAGCCATCACATGGAAATACCCCTCCTGTGTGTTGAAGGGAGAGGAGTCAACGGGTGAGTTTTATTCGGTTGCTGTAACCAACAACTACCAGCAGGCCGATACAGGCACGAAGATGATACACCTTGGCCGCCGTTCCCGCTCCACTATTGTATCAAAGGGCATTTCAGCAGGACACAGCCAGAACAGCTACCGTGGACTGGTTCGCGTTGCTTCTGAGGCCACGGGTGTGCGCAACCACTCGCAGTGCGATAGCCTGTTGCTGGGAAGCGATTGCGGGGCCCATACGTTTCCGTATATCGACATCCACAACGAGACGGCTGTTGTCGAGCATGAGGCTACGACCTCAAAAATCAACGAAGAACAACTTTTTTACTGCAATCAGCGAGGAATTTCAACCGAGGAGGCTGTGGGGCTGATTGTGAACGGATACGCCAAAGATGTGCTTAACAAGCTCCCGATGGAGTTTGCGGTTGAGGCACAGAAACTCCTCCAAGTTTCATTGGAAGGCAGTATAGGGTAAAATATGACAGACATGAGCAATATATTGTTGGAAATCAAAGACCTTCACGCCAATATCGGCGACAAGGAAATATTGAAGGGGGTCAATCTGACCGTAAATGAAGGAGAAATCCATGCCATTATGGGACCGAACGGCTCGGGAAAGAGTACCCTGAGTGCCGTCCTGACGGGTCATCCTGCATATACGGTTACCTCAGGGGAGGTTTGGTACAAGGGGAAAAACCTCCTGGAGATGCCGCCGGAGGTGCGCTCCCGTGAAGGAATTTTCCTCAGTTTCCAGTATCCGGTTGAAATTCCCGGAGTGAGCATGGTCAATTTCATGCGGGCAGCTGTCAATGAGCACCGTAAATATCGCGGAGAGGCCCCCCTCAATGCGTCGGAATTCCTTAAACTGATGCGGGAGAAGAAATCTCTGGTTGAACTTGACAACAAACTGACCAACCGCTCCGTCAATGAAGGGTTCAGCGGAGGCGAGAAGAAACGCAACGAAATTTTCCAGATGGCAATGCTCGACCCGACTCTCTCCATCCTGGACGAAACGGACAGCGGCCTGGATATAGATGCTCTTCGTGTTGTTGCAGAGGGTGTCAATAAAATACAGGGCCCGCACAAGTCTTGCATTGTCATTACGCACTACCAGCGGCTTCTGGACTATATACGTCCTCAGATTGTACATGTGCTTTACAAAGGGCGTATGGTCAAGACGGGCGATTTCTCGCTGGCCACATATCTTGAGCAGAACGGTTACGACTGGATAAAACAGGAAGTGGGGGAGTGATGGAAAAGGTAAAGGAGATATACACCAATCTCTTCCACAACTACCGTGAGGTGCTGCGGATGAATGCTTCCGAGGCTATAGACGCCAGACGGGACGAGGCGTTCGCGCTCTTTTCCGAGGTTGGATTTCCTTCGGATAAAGATGAAAAATACCGGTATTGCAATCTTGACGAGGCTCTGAAGGTTGACTACGGAATGAATCTTTATCGGATGGGTATTCCTGCCCATCCCGATGATGTCTTCCGCTGCGATGTCCCTTCGCTGTCAACGCGTCTGTATTTTATAGTGAACGATTTATTCTACCCTTCCAAAAAGGCTGTCAGCCTGCCTGAGGGGGTGCTTTGCGGAAGTCTGAATACGCTGCTGAAAGAACACCCTGAAATCGGCAGTTTCTACGACCGGTTGCGCGGTGAGGATAATGACGGTCTTGCTGCAATGAACACTGCCTTTGTTCAGGACGGTTTCCTTCTCTATGTGCCCAAGGGTGTCTGCATTGATAAGCCTTTGCAGCTGATTCAGATGTTTCAGGGAGACATTGACATATTGGCAAACAGACGTCTTCTGATTATCCTTGAAGAGGGTGCTGAGGCCAATCTGATGGTCTGTGACCACGCTATCACTTCTGCCCGATATATGTCGGACCAGGTGACGGAAATCTATGTCGGCAAAGGTGCAAATCTTCAGTATTATGAACTGGAGATGACTCATGACAAGACCACTCGCGTGGCGAACACGTATGTTTCGATGTCGTCTGATGCCTCTTTGCTGATGAATTCGATAGGTCTGGAAAACGGCCTTACACGCAATAATGTCTATCTCAGGTTTGAAGGGCGTGGAGCAAGTGCCGACCTGTCAGGGCTGGAACTGATGAGCCGCAACCAGTTCGCTGACAATCATGTACTTGTCGATCATGCAGTTGAGGGGTGCAGCAGTAACCAGCTCTACAAATATGTGCTGGACGATGCAGCCCACGGAGTTTTCGGCGGAAAAGTTCTGGTTCGTAAAGGTGCCCAGCAGACGGCAGCCTATCAGAGTAATGCCAATATGGTCGGGTCTCAGCAGGCCAGGATGCATTCGTTGCCGCAGTTGGAAATCTATGCCGACGATGTGAAGTGCAGCCATGGTTCGGCTACGGGCCATATTGACGAAGATGCCATGTTCTATATGCGTCAGCGTGGACTTGACGAAGGGGAAGCTCGTATGTTGCTCAAGTTTGCATTCACTTCGGATGTGGTCGAGCGTATTCATTTCACTCCGCTGCAAGACCGTATTAAAATGTTGATTGGCAAGCGGTTCAAGGGCGAACTGTCCAAGTGCCACGACTGTAAGATTTGTCCGTAAGCCTATGAGTTTAAGTGTCAGCGAAATAAGGAAAGATTTTCCCATTTTGGGACAGCAGGTCTATGGAAAGCCTCTTGTCTATTTTGACAATGCCGCGACGACCCAGAAGCCGTTGTGTGTCATTCGTACAATCGAGGAAGGCTATGCCCTGCATAATGCCAATGTGCATCGCGGGGTACATTTCCTTAGCCAGCAGGCGACCGATGCCCATGAACAGGCACGCCAGACAGTTCAAAAGTTTATCAATGCATCTTCCCCGGACGAGATTATCTTTACCCGTGGCACTACAGAATCAATAAACCTCGTTGCTTTTTCTTTTGGAGAGGCTTTCTGCCATGAAGGGGACGAGATTGTAGTGTCGGTCATGGAGCATCATTCAAACATTGTCCCCTGGCAGATGCTTTGCGAGCGAAAGCACATGCACTTGCGGGTTATTCCGATGACCGCTGAGGGGGTGCTTTGTATGGAAGATTATAAGGCGTTATTGTCTGAAAGGGTCCGTCTGGTGGCTGTCACCCAGGTTTCTAATGTCCTTGGAACGGTAAATCCCGTAAAGGAGATGATTGCTGAAGCCCATCTTCACAATATCCCCGTTCTGGTTGACGGAGCACAGGCTATTGCCCATTTGAGTGTGGATGTCCAGGATATGGATGCTGATTTCTATGCTTTCTCTGCCCATAAGGTTTATGGCCCTACAGGTCTTGGAGTCCTATACGGCAAACGCAAATTTCTGGATGCTATGCCTCCATATCAGGGTGGCGGGGAAATGATAGACCAAGTCCATTTTGAGAAGACTACTTACAATGTCCTTCCGTTCAAATTCGAGGCCGGAACGCCGGATTTCATCGGGACGACTGCCCTGAAGTCTGCGTTGGATTACATACAAAGTGTTGGTATGGACAATATTGCCGCATACGAACATGAGCTTATCGGGTACGCGACTGAACATGTGTCATCACTGGATGGAATGAGCATAATTGGTACAGCGCCGGGAAAAGGGGCAGTTCTCTCATTCGTTTTCTGGAATATTCATCCCTACGATATAGGGACTCTTCTTGATCATTTGGGTATTGCCATCCGGACCGGCCACCACTGTGCCCAGCCGCTGCTTGAACGCATGGGACTTGATGTGTGTGCACGGGCTTCATTTGCATTTTACAATACTGAGGAGGAGATTGATGCCTTTGTCGCCGCGTTGAAACGGATAAGGAAAATGTTCTAAGAGGGCTCTACTCGCTCTGTTCTTAGGATGTCGTGTCGCACAGGAGCAAGAGCAGGCCGAATGCGAGGGCTTGGGTAATTACGGCTCCTCCGATAATATCGACTAGTGCCTGGCTTCCGAAAACAATAACAAGCATTATTACCGACAGCCTGTTCTTCGGCGGTGATATTATTACCGGCCAGATAAAGACAAATATCAGCAGCAAGACTCCCAATATTCCGTGTTGCATCCAGATATCCAAAAAGGAGTTATGCACGTGTGCGCCGTACTTGTGTTTGGGGTCCGGCCGAGCTGCCAAATATAAAGGTTCGTAGTATTTTTCCATGAAATCCCGGTCGGTAAAACCCTTATCGACGTATGCCACTCTGGCGCCGCTGATTCCATATCCAAGAAGTGGCTTTTCCTGTATGACATGCATGCCGACTCGCCAGATTGCGGTGCGGTTGCTGTCAGTAGAATCAGGTGTGAACAGTCTGTCGTGCTGGAGAAAGAGGGCAAAACGGCTATTTTCATCTTTGATTATAGCTGACTGGCCGTGACGGAGAAGAAGGAATCCGCCGCAAATCAGGGCTATGCATGCAGCGATAACAACCTGAAAGGATTTTCTTTTAATTCTGGAAAATAGAAAAATGGCAAGAATGACCGCCATAACGGCCAGTCCCGTCCGCCCCTCTGATGTACATTCTGCCAGGACGATAATGGCGGCAGAGGCAGTCAAAAACCACTTGGACCACTTTCCGTGTGCATCTTTTTTCAAGGTATGGAAGATGAAGACGAGGGTGGTATTCAGATACATGTTAAAAACGAGATGGTCAGTGAAGTATTTGACGCGGACCTCGGCAATGACCCATCGTTTGGCTGCCTGACTGAAGAAATAAGGCCAGTCCATCTTGAAGAGGATGAAGAGAATCATGAACAGACTGACCGCTGCCATGGAGTAGGCTATGTACTTGGTCTTCACTTTCTCGCTCAGCCCTAACATACCCACAATACCGGCCATGAGGAAATATAGTCGGTTGCTCATGAACCGGTTATAATAATGTTCGGCAAAGCTTCCGGTGAACAGTTGCCAGAGGGGGGCTATCAGGAAAAGCAGGATGAAAGCGACGTAGAGCCATTTTTCACGGCTCCAGCGGAATCGGGCAATCCTTTTCTCCTTGACGACATCAACGATGTAAGTTGAGAAAAACAGAAACATGCTGATGCTCTCAAGCGCGGGGATACGGAAGACCCATACACTCATAATGAGGACGACTCCGAGAATGTGTAATATGCAGACCGGCTTTGACATACGAGGCCAAAATTACTCCTTGTACCTGAAAATACCAAACACTTCATGCAAATGGCAACAGTTGCCCATACGGCGAAAACTCCATATCTTTGCAGCACATAAATATGATACAGAAATGGATGTAAATGAAATACAGGACGAGATTATCGACGATTTCAGCGGAGTCGATGACTGGCTGGACAAATATCAGCTGCTCATTGACATGGGTAATGGTCTTGAGCCATTGGACGAACAGCTTAAGAAGCCCGAAAATCTGATTGAGGGGTGCCAGAGCCGAGTATGGGTTTGCGCTTCATTCGACTCTTCTACACGAAAAATCCATTTTGAGGCTGAAAGCGATACGGTCATTGTCAAGGGGCTGGTCTATCTTCTCCTTAAGGTTCTGAATGATAGGACGCCCGAGGAAGTGCTTGCGACGGACCTCTATTTCATTGAGAAAATCGGTCTCAAGGAACATCTTTCACCAACCCGTTCCAATGGTTTGAACTCTATAATCAAGCAAATCTGGAATTACGCAATTGCTTTCAAAACAGCTTCCTAATACCCGTTTTCATGAAAGGACTGAACATCATAACTCCGGTCAAAGACTCCATAGAGCTTTCTGAGCAGACCATCCGTGCCATTATGGCATCACAGCTTACGGTTCCATTCAGTTACACCGTCTATAATGACAACAGTACTCCGGAAAATACGGTCAGGTTGCAGGCTCTTTCACATGAACTGGGATTCCGTCTGGTCAATATTGCAGAGCTGATTGATCATCCCTCGCCGAATTACTTGTGGGTGCTCCAGCGTACTCAGCAGGAATCAATCGGGAAGGATTACGGCCTTTTGATTGTTGAGTCCGACGTCGTGGTGAAGAGTGATACTTTACAGACCCTTTTTGACCGGGCGCAGTCTGATGACGCTTGCGGAATGGCTGCTGCCGTCACGGTTGATGCTGAGGAGCAGATTAATTATCCTTACGAATCTGCGCGGAAATACCCCAGGGGTACGGTTCGCGAAAAAGGTCACTTGAGTTTCTGCTGTTCGCTGCTCAAACCTTCATTTTTACGGAGTTATGATTTCCATGAGCTGAATCCGGAGAAGAACTGGTTTGATGTCACCATATCCCATCAGTCCCTGAAGAAAGGATTTGTCAATTACCTGTTTACCGACCTTACGGTTCTGCACCGTCCCCACAGCAGCCGTCCCTGGAAACTTCTGAAATATCAGCATCCTCTGAAATACTACTGGCGCAAATTCACCAAGGGATTAGACAAGATATGAATACATCCTCGCAACCCCTCGTTTCGGTTATTATACCGGCTTACAATGCCGCTTCCACGCTGGAAGAGACACTACAGTCTGTTCTGGCAAGCGATTACACATCAATTGAAGTTGTGGTGGTGGATGACGGCTCGTCGGATTCCACACTGGCGCTGGCCCGCGAGGTTGCTGCGACTGATTTGCGTGTAAGGTGTTTCACACAGCCAAACGGCGGAGTGAGCAAAGCCCGTAACCATGCACTGCGTGAGGCAAAGGGCAAATATATTTTACCTCTTGATGCCGATGATCTGATAGGCCCCCATTTTATAGCTGAGGCCGTTAAGGTTCTGGAGGAGGATACCGACGGAGAGATTAAGGGTGTGTTCTGTAAAGCGCGTTTTTTTGGAGCAAAGGAGGGAGAATGGAAACTGAGTCCGTTTTCAAGACCTCTCATTGCACGTCGTAACATGCTGCCAGTGACGGCTCTCTACCGCAAGGCCGATGCCGAGCGTTTTGGCGGATACTCAGAGGATGTCGTGGCCCGTGAAGACTGGGAGTTCTGGATATCGATGCTGAAAGACGGAGGGTCGGTCCGGGTTCTGCCGGAATGTGCACTCTCATACCGGGTTGTGAATGGCGGAAAGCATGTGCGGGACAGACTGCTCAAGCGCCATGTAATCAATGTGCTGAATGCCCGACATGCAGATTTCTTTCAGCGGGAACTGGGAGGTCCTCTTCGCTACCATAGGAGCTGGTCGAAAGTGCTTAATGCCATCCCTTACGAAAAAGTAAAGATTGTAACAGATGATTCATACTCTGATTGCAAAGAGTTTGTCGCATCCTTGCCTTGGGTATTTGAGCTCAATCCGAAATTGGCCAGACATCTTGCCGGTACAGTTATTGTCAAGGGACGAAACGAACTCAGGCAGTTCAATGTGAATGGTAAAGAGCTGGTTGTCAAATCGTTTCAGATACCAAACCCGATTAATAGGATAGCTTACGGATTGTTCCGTTCTTCCAAGGCACGCCGCTCTTTTGAATATGCCTTGTTCCTTAATAATAATGGTTTTCATTCCCCGGAGCCCGTTGCATTTTTGGAGCGTCGCAGGTTTGGGCTGCTGGCCGACAGTTATTATGTGTGTCTTCGTTCGTGCTGCCGCTATTCGTATAGCGACTTGATGAAGGGCAATGTGGCCCGTTCAGAAGAGGTGTTAAGGGAAATAGGACGTCTTACGGCGCGAATACATGACAACGGATTTATCCATAAAGACTATTCGCGTGGCAATATTCTATTTGATTTCTTTATAGAAGGGTGTAGTGAGCCCTGTGATGACGGAAAGAATATCCGCTTGGAAATCATAGATTTGAACAGGATTCGGTTCCATAAGGTGAGCATTGAGGAAGGGTGCGGAAACTTTGACCGCCTGCCCGGCACACCGCAGATGGCCTCAATTGTTGCGGAGGCCTATTGCAGAGAACGTGGATACGAAGGGGAGACAAAAGAGAAGGCCATTCGTCTGATTACGGACGCAATGGTTTCAGCTTCTTGATTTTTTCTTCTTTACCAGATTGCGGATGACCAGCCAGCCAATGAGAAGGACGACGATACCGAGAATTGTATAGCCGATTTCGTGGCTGTACCGATAGACTGTATCCATCAGCTGGTCTTTCGGCAGTACACTGTGAAGATAATATCCGAGGAAAGCCAGAACAGCATTCCAAGCGCCTGCTCCAATGGCGGTGAAAGCCATAAACGTACCGAAATTCATACGGGCCAGTCCTGCAGGAATTGAGATAAGCTGGCGGATACCCGGAATCAGCCGGCCGACGAGGGTGGAGACTATACCGTGTTTTTTGAAGTATTCTTCAGCTTTGGCAATTTTCTCACCGCTGAGAAGGCAAAGATGGCCTATCTTGCTGTCGGCAAACTTATAGACGATGGGACGGCCAATCCATACGGAGAGCAGATAATTGATGGTTGCACCGATACATGCTCCTAAAGTTGCAAAAATGACAACAAGGAAGACATTGAGTTCTCCGGCTGCAGCATTGTAGGCGGCGGGGGCCACGACTATTTCTGAAGGGAAGGGGATGAATGAACTCTCGATGGTCATCAGCAGGGTGACGGTCCAGTAATTCAGGTTCTCCAGACACCATTGAATAAAGGTAAATGATTCCATCAGTTTTTCTTTAATGCCACAAAGGTAATTCAACTTTTCCTAATGGTGAAGAGTTGGAGGAATTGGGCGGGGATTTCTGAGGTGAACTCCATCATTTCGCCGGTGATTGGATGACGGAACTTAATCTGGCGTGCATGGAGGCAAAGGCGTCCGCACGGGTCGGACTGTGCGCCGTATTTTCCGTCGCCCGCCAGCGGATGGCCCAAGTGTGCCATTTGCACCCGAATCTGGTTTCGTCGGCCTGTTTCCAGTTCCAGCTCAACCAAGGAATAGCCTTCCCGGCATTCATCCAGCACGCGGTAGTGCGTGACTGCACGCTTCCCCTGTCCGGGTCGGCTGACAAACATCATCGACTGACGGGGGTCTTCGTCCATCCAGGTATCAACCGTACCTTCTTCATAGCGGAGGTATCCTTCAACAACTGCAATATATCGGCGGCTTTCCACAATGTCGTGCCAAGTGGTCCGGAGGATTTCGCAGGCTTTAAGCGTTTTGGCGAAAACCAGGATACCGCTTGTATCGCGGTCAATCCGGTGAACGACATAGATGCGGTCACCTTGTTTTTTGAATTGCATGTAGGCGTTGAGATACTCTTCCGCGGTCTTGTCCTGCTCGCTGTGGTTGCCGACTGTCAGCAGGCCGGTCTCTTTCTTAACGATTAGCAGCCAGGCATCTTCCCAAACGATGCGCAACCCTTCAGGCATACGGAAAGAGCTGCTTTTACCGATAAAGACACGCTGTCCGGCCTTCAGGGGTTCATCAAGCCGTTTGACTATCCTTTCATCGACACTTATTTCGTCATTCTGAAGCAGTTTCTTGAGCGAAGATTTGCTTCGTCCCTGCATCATTCTGGCTAAAAGTTGCTCCAGAGTTTCGTCTTGTCTGACTATGTAAGAACTGCCAGGCTTGTTCTGTTTTTCTTTGTCGTCAATGCGCATACGAAATAATTATGGCCGAAAGGGTCGCAAAAGTAATATTTATTCCGTACTTTTGTGCGAATTTTCAAGTGTTTATAATTAATAAGGGCAATTCCGCCCAGAAAGAAACAAATTTATGCAAGCTCCATTTGTCAAGACGATTGACCTGGGTGACGGACGTATCATCACCCTCGAGAACGGAAAGCTGGCCAAACAGGCCGACGGTTCCGTCATGTTGCGCATGAACAACATCGTACTGCTTGCCACGGTCTGCTCCGCACAGGATGCAACCCCCGGCACAGATTTCATGCCCCTTCAGGTTGAATACAAGGAAAAATTTGCCGCAGCCGGCCGTTTCCCCGGAGGCTTCACTCGTCGTGAAGGACGTGCCTCGGACTACGAAATCCTGACTTCACGTCTGGTTGACCGTGCTCTGAGACCCCTTTTCCCTGACAACTATCATGCCGACACCATCGTCATGATTACCCTTTTCTCTGCCGATGACAATTGCGACGGAGATATGCCCGATGCACTGGCCGGTCTGGCCGCTTCTGCCGCTTTGGCCTGTTCCGACATTCCTTTCAACGGCCCGATTTCAGAGGTGCGCGTAGCCCGTATCAACGGACAGTTCAAGATCAATCCGACCGCTGCCGAACTCCGCACGGCCGATATGGATATTATGGTGGGTGCTACCATCGAGAACATCATGATGGTGGAAGGTGAAATGCAGGAAGTGCAGGAAGCCGACCTGCTGGAAGCCCTCAAGGTGGCTCACGAAGCCATCAAGGTCCAGTGTCAGGCCCAGTTGGAACTGGCTGAAATGGCCGGTAAGACTGTCAAGAGAGAATATTGCCACGAAGTCAACGACGAGGATCTCCGCAAGGATGTCCGCGAAAAGACTTTCGACAAGGCATACGCTTGTGCCGCTTCATGCAATACCGACAAGCATTCACGTGAAGCCAACTTCAAGGCCATTATGGAGGAGTATCTCGCCGGAATGACCGAAGAAGAGCAGGCCGAGAAGGCTGAAATGGTTGCCCGCTACTACCACGATGTGGAGCGAGATGCCATGCGCCGTTGCGTTCTGGATGAAGGTAAGCGTCTGGACGGCCGTAAGACCAATGAAATCCGTCCCATCTGGTGCGAAGTCGATCCACTTCCCGGTTGTCATGGTTCTTCTATCTTCACCCGCGGTGAAACCCAGTCACTTTGCTCAGTTACCCTGGGAACCAAGCTCGATGAGAAGATTGTGGATGATGTCCTGAACCAAACCCCTGAGCGTTTCCTGCTGCATTACAATTTCCCGCCCTTCTCAACGGGTGAGGCCAAGGCTCCGCGCGGCATCGGCCGCCGCGAAGTTGGTCACGGACATCTGGCATGGCGTGCCCTCAAGGCCATGATGCCGAAGGATTATCCTTATGTTGTACGTGTCGTTTCCGATATTCTTGAATCGAACGGTTCGTCTTCAATGGCTACCGTTTGTGCCGGCTGTCTGGCACTGATGGATGCCGGTGTTGCACTGCGTAAGCCGGTTGCCGGTATTGCCATGGGTCTTATCAGTGAGAAGAAGGGTACTAACTATCAGGTGCTTTCCGATATTCTCGGCGATGAGGACCACCTGGGCGATATGGACTTCAAGGTTACGGGTACTAAGGATGGTATTACCGCCACCCAAATGGATATCAAGGTTGACGGTCTGTCATACGAAATCCTTGAGAAGGCATTGAACCAGGCCAAAGAAGGCCGTCTGCACATCCTGGGCAAGATTACCGAAACCCTGCCTGCTCCCCGTCCTGACTTCAAGCCCAATGCTCCCCGTCTGGAAGTCATCTGGATTCCGAAGGAGTTCATCGGTGCCGTCATTGGCCCTGGTGGAAAGATTATCCAAGGCATGCAGGAAGAGACCGGTGCCACGATTTCAATTGAAGAGATTGACAATCAGGGCCGCATAGAAATTGCTGCCGTGAACAAGGATTCCATCGATGCCGCTCTGGCAAAGATCAATGCCATTGTTGCCATTCCCGAACCTGGAAAGATTTACAAGGGTAAGGTCCGTTCCATCATGCCTTACGGTGCATTCGTTGAATTCATGCCTGGCAAGGATGGTCTGCTTCACATTTCCGAAATCGAATGGCGTCGTCTGGAGACGGTTGAAGAGGCCGGTTTGAAGGAAGGTGACGAAATCGAGGTCAAGCTTCTCGACATCGACCAGAAGACCGGCAAGTTCAAACTCTCCCGCAAGGTTCTCCTTGAAAAGCCCGAAGGCTATCAGGAACCGGCTGAGCGCGAGCGCCGTCCCCGCCCAGAGCGTGGTGACCGTCCCGACCGTGGCGAACGCCGCGACCGCGGAGAGCGTCACGACCGCCGTCCACGTCCCGAATCAGGCAACGAGTAATCCTCAATAATCCAATAAAAAAGGCAGCCTTAACCGGTTGCCTTTTTTATTGTCTTCGTTTTGAAAATAGACCGAATCAGATGCCAAGGGAGGCTTTGATTTTCTCGATTTTTTCTTCGGCGGCGGCACCGGCTGCTGCGTAATCAGCTCGGGTGGCCATGGGGGTGCGGACTTCCATATAGAACTTGATTTTGGGCTCGGTGCCTGAGGGGCGGACTGAAACCTTTGTACCGTCGGCTGTGAAGTATTGCAGCACGTTCGATGGCTCGGGCATGACAAGATCTTTCACTTCGCCGGTTGCGGGATTCAGCGACTTGAGGGTCTTGAAGTCGCGAATCAGGGTAACGGGCGAACCTGCCAGATCCTTGAGGGGATTGGCTCGGTAGTTGTCCATCATGGCCTGGATTTCCTCAGCACCGGATTTTCCTTTGCGCACAATTGAAATTCCTTTTTCTTTTGAATAGCCGAATTCGAGATAAATGTCAAGAAGAAGCTCGTAGAGGCTCTTGCCCTGTTCCTTTGCCCATGCGAGAACCTCGGCAACCATGGCGGCTGCACTGACGGCATCCTTGTCACGGACGAAATCTTCAACCAGGAATCCGTAGCTTTCCTCGCCGCCGCAGATGAAGGTCTTCTTGCCTTCATTTTTGAGCATGACATCGGCAATCCATTTGAAACCGGTATAAACGTCATATATTTCAACGCCGTTCTTGTCAGCTATGTCTTTGAGAAGTTCGGTAGTGACAATAGTCTTGACCATATATTCCTTGCCGGTCAGTTTGCCGAGCTCTTTCCAACGCTTGAGCATATAGTTGGTAATGAGCAGGGCATTCTGGTTGCCGCTCACAAGAATCCATTCACCCTTGTCGTCTTTTACGGCAATACCGAGACGGTCTGCGTCGGGGTCGGAAGCCATGACAACATCGGCATCAACTTCTTTCGCCTTGGCAATTGCCATAGAGAGGGCGGCCGGTTCCTCCGGGTTGGGAGAAACGACAGTCGGGAAGTCGCCGCTAATCACGTTCTGCTCGGGCACATCAATGATATTGGTGAAGCCCATAGCTTTCAGACAGCGTGGAATGCACTTGATGCCGGTGCCGTGGATAGGGGTATAGACAATCTTCAGGTCGTTGTGGCGCTTGATAACCTCTGGGGAAAGCGATACGCCGAGGATGCCGTCTATATAAGCCTTGTCGATTTCTTCACCGATGATGGTGATAAGTTGCTTGTTGCCGCTGAACTTGATGTCAGAGACGCTCTGGATGGCATTAACCTCGTCTATTATGTTGTGGTCGTGCGGGGCAATGACCTGTCCGCCGTCGTCCCAGTAGGCTTTGTAGCCGTTGTACTCCTTCGGGTTATGGGAAGCCGTCAGGATGATACCGCTCTGGCAGCCGAGGTGACGGATGGCAAACGACATTTCAGGGGTCGGGCGAAGGCTTTCGAACAGATAGACATGAATACCGTTGGCCGAGAAGATGTCGGCGGATATTTCGGCAAACAGGCGGCTGTTGTTACGGCAGTCGTGGCCTATGGCAACCTTGATTTCCTGCAGGTTGGCAAAGTTCTTCTTAAGATAATTGGCCAGGCCCTGAGTGGCGGCGCCGACGGTATAGCGGTTCATACGGTTTGTGCCTGAGCCCATGATGCCGCGCAGTCCGCCAGTACCGAATTCGAGCACTCTGTAGAAACTTTCGATAAGCTCGGTCTTATCCTCAGCGTCAAGCATGCGCTGCACATCGGCACGTGTCTGCTCATCATACGCACTTCCCAACCACACTTTTGCCTTGGCGGTGACTTCCTGAATAAGTTGACTGTTTTCCATATTGATAGTTTTAATAGATGAATGTTCGCTCTAAGATTCTTTCATTTCCACAGTTGTCACGGACAATAACCTTGATGACATGTTCGCCGCCTGTCGATGGAAAACGCACAGGGTCAGGCTGGTAGAATATCGAACGGTTTTTGTAGTCGTCCTCTGCCAGGGCCCATTTCCCGTCGAGATAGACATCATAGCTTGCAATGCCTGAAGCGTCGTCCGATATCCAGATGCGAAGGAAAGCATTTTTCATGGCAAAACCAACATCGCGCATCGAAATCTTCGGTGCAACCGTGTCGGCCAATACAACGAAAGTACCGAAGTGACGCGTCTCGATCTTCATACAGGAATCTTCGTATCTTCCTCCTTCATAGCTGTATGAACCGTCATTTTCAAGTGTAGCAACATAATAGCGGTTTTTTTCCGGCAGAATGTCGTGACGGATACGCATACGCATACTTACCGATGTATGGCAGGCCACATGATTTCCTATCAGGCAGTAGCGGTCGGAGTACATGCCGTTGACCGTTGATGTTTCCGGTGTCTGTACAAACAATAGCGGCACGGTGTCGTAGAGGGCATTCTTGTCTATTGCAGCTTGAAAATCGCTGCGAATCACTTCATTTGTATGCCCCGGGAAAAGAAGGAGAGCCGTTGTGTCAGGAGAAGCGAACGGCATACGGCATCCACGGATTGAAAAAGTCCACGAGGATGTATTACCGAAACGGTCGGCAACTTCGTAACAGAAATGATATGGTCTTTCCTCATTTATGTCGATGTATCCGTCATTGACCAGTACTGAATAGATTCCGGCCCGGTTGAACGGGGAGCGGAATGTTTTCATATACCATTTGCGGTGTAGAGACCATTCTCCATAGTCGGCTGCGGCATTTATGTAGCGGGCTTCATCGAATGGAATCCTGTTCATCTCCCGCTGGTAAACCACCTGACTGTCAACAGAGAGTGTGGCGCGGCACACACCATAGTTGTGGGTTGTGCCTGTCATGAAGTCAAGGACCCTGAACCCCAGTCCGATACGACCCCAGGCAGCCGGAAGCGACATGGTATCGGTCACTTCCACTTTTGTTGAACCGGAAGGTATTGGCTGAGCGCTGAGGGCGGACTGTCTTGTGGAGAGGACTCCGGCACCGGTTTTAGTGTAGATGGCCATTCCATAGATTCGTGGCTTAACATCATCCGTGAGTCCGTCAGAAAACCAGAACAGAGGGTCGATAGGGTCTTCGCTCTTGGTATCGCGCACTTCAAAATGGAGATGCGGCCCTCCGCTTCCACCTGTGTTGCCGCTGTATGCCACAACTTCTTCTTTGCTGACAGGTATTTTCCCCGGCTCAAAATAAAGTTGGATAACATACGATTCCTTTTCGTATTGGGCAGCTTTCAGTATGGAATCAAGCCTTGGCGCCAGGTTTGACAGATGGCCGTATATGGTCGTATAGCCGTTCGGATGGTCTATATAGAGCGCCTTGCCATACCCTCCGGTGGTTATCCCTATTCTCGAAATCCACCCGTCGGCCGCAGGAAATACCGGTTTGCCTTCCTCCTCTTCAGTCTTGAAATCAAGCCCGGCATGGAAGTGGTTGCCTCTCAGTTCCCCGAAGTTTGCACTTAGCAGGGGCTGGTGACGCATTGGAAATGAGAAGTCGGAGGCACGGATGCTGTCCGTAATTCTGAACGGCAAGTCGGTTCCGTCATTGGCCATTGCAAGCGGAACCCATGAAACAATTCCGGAAAAGATGAGCGAGGTAAGGCTTCTGAGGCAGTTCATTTCACCATTTTACCGTCAATCTTGTAAACCACATTGTCTATCAGTCGTACGTTTCCGCAATAGACGGCTATGCAGCCGACTGCGTAAGGAGAATCTTCCCAGTTCTGTACAGGCTGAAGTGAGATACCATCGACAATATCGTAGTAGTCAAGACGGAAAAGTGGTTCGGTATTGATATGGTCAATGACATATTCCCTGACTGCAGACAGCGGGCAGGAGGATGCCATGTCCCGGCTTTCGAACAGATACTTCGAAATGTGTGCAGCGGTCTTCCGCTCCTCGGCGCTGAGGCGTGCGTTGCGGCTGCTCATGGCCAGGCCGTCAGCTTCACGGATGATGGGGCAGGAAACGATTTGCAGCTTGAGCCCCAACTGGGCAACCATGTTGCGGACAATTGCAATCTGCTGGAAATCCTTTTCGCCGAAGTAGGCGCGGTCGGGCTCAACAGCATAGAAGAGCTTGCTGACAATCTGTGCAACACCGTTGAAATGACCGGGACGGTATGGGCCTTCCATGACCTGCTCCAGCGCTCCGAAATGAAATTCCCGGGTGTCGGGTTCCGGATACATTTCCTCGACCGACGGCATGAAAACTATCGTGCAGCCGTTCTTTTCCAAGAGTGCTGCGTCTGATTCGGGTTTATGGGGATAGGCTGCCAGGTCGTTTTTGTCGTTGAACTGGGTGGGGTTGACAAAGTCGCTTACGACACAGACATCGTTTTCTGCAACGCATCTTTTTACTAGTGAAACATGACCGGCATGAAGGTCGCCCATAGTTGGCACAAGACCTATGCTCTCATGACGGGAGCGACATTCATTCAACTTTTCCTTTAATTCGGCAATTGTATTAACGATATACATAATAAATTGAATTTTAATTTGTTATCAAAAACGGTCAGACAGGTGCTTACACCGCCGGTTTGAAGGCGCAAAAAAACCAAATAATAGTGAATTAAAAAAATAAACGGCCCATAACTTGCACATTGTCCGTGTTTTTTTATTATCTTTGCGTGTTTTATTATCGGCAACGACTACACAGGAGAAATAATAACATAATGAGCGCGAAAAAAATTCTGTACATCTGTCAGGAAATCGTTCCCTACCTGCCTGATTCCGAAATTGCCACTACATGTCGATATCTGCCCCAGGCTGCTATGGACGGCGGTTATGAAATCCGAACCTTCATGCCCAAATTTGGCAATGTCAATGAGCGGCGCAACCAGTTGCATGAGGTCATCCGCCTGTCGGGGATGAATCTCATCATCAGCGATAACGATCATCCCCTCATCATCAAGGTGGCCTCCATCCAGTCCGCCAGGATGCAGGTGTACTTCATCGATAACGAGGATTTCTTCCGTCGCAGATCAACCGTGGCTGATGCCAGTGGCAAGGAGTACTCAGACAACGAGGACCGCATGATTTTCTACATCCGCGGCGTCATCGAGACGGTACGCAAACTGCGCTGGGTTCCCGACATCATCCACTGCCACGGATGGTTTTCGGCGCTTGCACCAGTCTATATCAAGAAAGCCTT
This sequence comes from Bacteroidales bacterium UBA1757, assembly GCA_002315625.1. Lineage (GTDB taxonomy): Bacteria > Bacteroidota > Bacteroidia > Bacteroidales > UBA1402 > UBA1757. The sequence continues at coordinate 25,899 of DCHH01000020.1, read as the reverse complement.
TGCAGATGACCCCTTCTTCAAGAATGCAAAACTGGTCTATTCCATATACGATGATGCTTTCCAGCAGGTGATGTCGAAAGACTTCGGCAAGAAAATCATCATTGAAGGGATACAACCCGACGACCTTACCGACCTTCAGCCCAAGGCCGACTATGAGGCTGTCACCAAGCTGGCCGTCCGTTACAGCGATGCTGTTGTGCTGGCCCAGCCCAATGTGGATGCCAAGGTGGCTGAGATAGCCAAGGCATCAGGCAAGCCGCTTCTGGAGGGAAACACGGATAACAATTACGCCAGTTACGTAAACTTTTACAACACTCTGACGGGGCAAAATCAATAATTGAGACACTACAGAGAAAATGAGACATTACGTTTTCAGCCTCTTGATACTGCTCGTCCTTACGGCAGCCCAATACTCATGCACAAGTGGCAATTATGCCATAGGAGAGACAATCCAGCCAGCGGAAGACACAGTCTGGACAGCCACTAATACCTTCAAAATCAAATCGAAGACAGTTCTGGTAGATTCCATTCTGCAACGCAATAGAAGTGCGATTCTCGGGGCATATACAGACCCGGTCTATGGAACTACAAAATCAGATTTCTTCACCCAGTTATATTGTCCGGATGGATTTTCATTCAGTGACAGTATTATCGACGACAAGATTGACTCCGCTTTCCTCTATCTGTTCTTTGACGACTATTACGGTGACACGCTGTCGCTTTTTGAGGCTTCGGTCTATGAGTTGGACAAAGCCTTGGATTTGCAGAAACTGTACTACACGAATATTGACGTAAATGAGTATTGCAGCGGAAAGGAGCTCGGCAGAAAGTCATTCACGATACACTCCTCAAATGATGAGTGGACTGATAACTACGATAAATGCATCCGAATACCGATAGACCTTGCATTTGCGCAGAAGTTCTACGAAGACAACAGGGACCATCCTGAGTACTTCTTAAACCTGCAGAATTTCACAGAGTATTTCAAGGGATTCTATGTGACCACGAATTACGGAAACGGTGCTTTTGTCTATATTGAGGACATGGAACTGGAGTTTATATACAAGTACCGATATACCGACACCGATTCATTGGGTGTGGAATACACACGCGACACCACCGCTGCCAGTTATTTCCTATATAGCAGGGAGGTCCGTCAGGTGAACACGTATGCTCATCCCGATCTTTCGAGGTACATTTCGTTGGAAGAGAGTGATACACTGAACTATCTGTATGCCCCTGCCGGTATGTACACCCGTGTGGAGATATCAATGAAAGACATCTATGAGTTACTTCCAGGGACGAACATAAATTACGCACAGGTCAAGATGACCGCAACCGACATCGAGGATGAGCTTTGGTCAATGGATCCTCCGTCGCAGCTTCTTCTTATCGGAGAGGAGAGTATGAACAGCTTTTTTGCAAATTACAGCCTGCAGGACAAGTACAGTTCATTCACCGCATCGTATAATGAAAGTGACACATGCTTTGTGTTTGATGTATCCCCATTGGTACAGAAATATATACGCAAGTGGGACAAGGATCAGACCCTTCTCAAGACCGATCCCGATACGGTGTTGGAGCTGATGGTCGTGCCGGTATCGACTATTACCAATGATGACAAAACCTCGCTGTATTTACTGCCCGATACCGACCCTTGCGCCGTGAAGATACGGAGCGCCTCACATCCGAAACTTCCTATGCGACTTGATGTGGTCGCCTCAAAAAAGTAGTCATTTTCCGGAAAAGACACGACATGAGGAAAGCGATTGCAGCCTTACTCTGTTTTTTGCTGCCAGTCAGCTTGTTTGCCGCATCTGAGGATCGTCTCAAGCCATACGACGATTACATAAAGAAATATGCTCCTGAGGCTATGAGGCAACAGATGCAGTATGGTGTGCCTTCCAGCATAACCCTTGCACAGGGACTGCTTGAATCGAATGCAGGCAACAGTACGCTGGCAAAAAAGAGCAACAATCACTTTGGCATTAAGTGTGGTAAGAACTGGAATGGGGCCACTTATTCGCATTTCGACGATGGTGAAATGTGCTGTTTTCGGAAATACAAAAATGTAGGCGATTCCTACAAGGACCATTCCGAATACTTGAGCCAATCACAGAGATATGACAAACTGTTTTCCTTGAGCAAAACCGATTACAAAGGGTGGGCCAGGGGGCTGAAGGCTGCCGGTTATGCCACGGACAAGCAATATGCCGATAAGCTGATACGTCTGATTGAGGTTTATGAACTCAACAAGTACGATAAGATTGCGAGCAACAAATCGCTTGCAAAAGAGACAATCCGCAACTGGGAAGTCGAAGAGCAGGCCGTGCAGGAAGCTGGACGTCAGCAGATGAACTCGGGCAACCACCAGATATATTACAGCGGAACAACTCCCTATATTATTGCTGAATACGGTGATACATACCTGCGGCTGAATGGTGAATACGGAATTACCAAGCTGAGGCTGCGTCAGTTGAATGATTTTGAAAAGGGGCACAAGATACAGCCCGGGGAGAGGGTTTATATTGGAAAGAAGACAAAGAAATGGGAGGGCGAGAACGCGATTCACATCCTCAGTGAGGGTGAAACCCTTCATGCAGTATCACAAGAATATGGAATTCGTCTCAAATCACTCATCAAACTCAATCGTGACATTCTATCACAGGGATTGACGGAAGGTGACAGTATCAGGTTGAGATGACAGATTTAACAGATATGGAAAAACAAGAAAGAACCAAAGTATTGATGGAGTTCGCAACACTCAGCGAAGCTTCAGTCGTCGAAGGTTTGTTGAAGGCTAACGACATACCTTGTTTCTTGGGTAACACCTACTCAATGTACTTGCTGGGATTGTTTGCCGATGTATCGGTCGTGCAACTGGTCGTGTTTGAAAAGGATGTTGAAAGAGCAAACGCTCTGATTGAACAGACCGAACTGGATTTCGGTTCTTTGGACGACGACAAGTTTGCAGAGGAGGACATCCCGGAGGAATTCCGTGATGACGGAAAAGAGGATGACGAATAACTGACGCAGCACATGGAATTTGAAGATCTTGACCTTGTTGACGAGGTTCTGGATGGATTGTGGGCGATGAATTTCAGGCAGTGCACCCCCATCCAGGAGCAGGCCATTCCCATACTTTTGGAAGGCAGGGACCTGTTGGGATGTGCCCAGACAGGAACTGGAAAGACGGCCGCCTACCTGCTTCCATTACTTAACAATCTTACTTTGCACCCGACGGACGGCAAGTACATCCGTTCTGTAATCATGGTGCCGACCCGCGAACTGGCCCAGCAGATTGACCAGCAGGTGGAAGGGTTCGGTTATTATCTTCCCGTATCGTCTGTGGCGGTCTATGGTGGCAATGACGGACAGGTATGGGAGCAGCAGAAAAAGGGGATAGATAATGGTGCCGACATTATTATTGCGACACCGGGGCGTCTTCTTTCATATATCAAGCTCGGACTGATTGACCTTTCCCACATAGAGTATTTTGTCCTTGACGAAGCCGACCGGATGCTGGATATGGGCTTTATTGATGACATCATGCTCGTAATTGCCGAACTGCCGAAACGTCGGCAGACTATGCTCTTTTCGGCCACCATGCCGGCAAAGATTCGTGAACTGGCAAAGAGCATAATGACCAATCCGGCAGAAATCAGACTCTCCGTCTCCAAACCGAACGACAACATTACACAAGGTGCATACATCTGCTATGAGCCTCAGAAACCGGCCTTGGTGCAATTCCTTCTGGCAGGTGCCCCAGACAAGGGAATTCCTCCCATTTCAGAGAAGGAAAAGGTGCTGATTTTTGCATCTTCAAAGCTCAAGGTCAAGGAGGTTGCCCGCATTCTTGTCCGTCGAGGATTGCACATTGTCGAAATGCATTCAGATTTGGACCAGTCGCAGAGGGACGATGTGATGCACCGTTTCAAGACAGCACAGAACAACGTGCTGGTGGCTACTGACATCGTTTCGCGAGGTATCGATATTGATGATATAGCTATTGTAATCAACTACGATGTGCCCCACGACCCGGAAGACTATGTCCACCGTATCGGACGTACAGCAAGGGCCGCCAAGACTGGTCGGGCATACACCTTCGTCTCGGAAGAGGACCAGTGGCGCTTTGCCGTGATTGAAGACTTTCTTGAAAAGGAGGTGGAGAAACTCCCGATGCCGGAAGGTCTGGAAAAGGGGCCCGAATACAATCCGAAGCGTTCACGCCGCAACAATGACAAGCGTGGAAGCAGACACGGCCATGGCGGTGAGCGAAAGAAGGGAGCCGGCAAGAATCATCATAAAAAGCACGCAGCCGCATCGCCCCGGACAGATAATAAGCCAAAGGTTCAGAAATGACGACAGAGTTGACAGCAGATGGGATGCCAATGCGCAAGCTTTGGAATTCCAATTATGTAAAGGCATGGACGGCGAACTTCATGATATATTTCTCGTTCATGCTTCTGACTCCGCTGTTGCCGATTTACATGAGTGAGACCTTTCAGGCTGACAAACAGGTGATTGGCCTCGTGCTGTCTGGCTATACCATATTTGCGTTGCTGATACGGCCGTTTAGCGGTTTTATGGTTGACAGTCTGCCCCGCATGAAAGTGCTGCTAATCTGCTACGCCCTTTTTGCCCTTTTCTTTGCAGGCTATCTTGTGGCAGGGACGCTCGCCTTGTTTGCTGTAGTAAGGACTTTGCATGGAGCGCCGTTCGGTGCCACAACCGTCTGTAACAGTACAATTGCCATCGATGTGCTATACCCTGAGCGGCGAAATGAAGGGATAGGCTACTACGGCGTGGCCAACAACATCGCAACGGCTATTGCCCCGTCACTAGCTATTGTAATCCATCAGGCATTTGACAGTTATAATGTTCTTTTTGCTATAGCATTTGTAACGGCATGTGGAGGTCTGGCCATAGACGCCAGTATCAAGCTGCCCAAGCGGAAGTCCGAAATGCTGACAGAGCAGAACAAGAGTGAGGAGGCTGCCGACAAGAAAGTCCGCATGTCGCTCGACCGCTTCTTCCTGACGAAGGGATGGAGTGAAAGCATCAGTATAGTTTGTTTTTCTTTTTCTTGGGGTGTGATGTCAACGTATGTCGCCATCTACGGAAAAGAGGAACTCGGTATAACGGGGGGGACGGGCATATTCTTTCTGCTCCTTTCAATCGGACTTATTCTTTCACGTCTCACGGGCACAAAGCAGCTTCGCTTGGGGCGCATTACCCGCAACGCCGCATTGGGTGTGATGGTCTCTCTTTGCGGTTATCTCCTCTTTGCCTGTGTGCACAAGGCATGGGCTTATTATGTCTCAGCCTTTATCATTGGACTTGGCAACGGCCACATGTATCCGGCCTTTCAGACTATGTATATCAATCTTGCTCCCAACAGCCAGCGTGGAACGGCAAATTCAACCATTCTCACCTCGTGGGATGCGGGTGTAGGACTCGGAATAGTAATCGGAGGATGGCTGGCAGAGGGTATCAGCTACCATGCCAGTTTCTGGAGTGCCTGGACAATGAATCTGCTTGGCGTAGTCTGGTTCTTCCTGCATGTACGCCGCCACTTCAACCGCTACAAACTCAGATAGTCTGCTTGTCTTCCAGAAAATCGATTATTTTCCTGCGATTCTCGATAAGGAGGCAGAGAAGAATGCATACAAACAGACTCAGAATCACAGAGCCAATAATGCACAATGGCAATGATTTGTCCTTGTCGAAATATAAGATGGGCATGGTCGAGGAAATGGGCCCCATGCTCAGTTCATCGTGGTAGTGCCTTTCAGCCCAGCCTATTCTGTCGAGCAGGTATTGCCTGTCTTGGGAGAAGATCTGAACACGATTCTCAGAGAAGTACTCCCTTCTGTCGTATGTTGACATGGAATAGAAAGATGGAGCATGATTATCCATGCTGTAGAGTTTCTGTTCAACAGTGTCGATGGTCAGTAAAGCACTGCGGAAAACCCGGATGCGTTCCTCGTATTCTTTCCTACAGATTTCCCATGAATCGGCAAAAACCGGCAGTGAACACATTTTTTTGACGATGGCGTCCTTGATGACGGGGACGCATTTTTCGTCCTTGGTATAGACTTCCACTTGAAAACGGTTACGGCTCCAAGTGTTTATGATGGTGTCGGAACCGTATTTTGATTTGTAGTCAACAAAGTCAATGTTTCCGTCCTGACCGCAGTCAACAACATAGTATGCTTTCACTTTTTTCAACTTGGATGCATCTTCCTCACTGATGGGGAGGAATTCAGCCAAAGATTCTGAATCAATGTTTTTCTGCAGCGAATTGACATATTCTACGCCGTAACAAGGCATTATGGCTGGAATGTTCAACAGGAATCCTGACCTGTAAGGATCCCTATATTTATAGTGCCCTAAACCTGCTACAATGCCAGCGACAAGAAAAAAGAGAGTAGCCCATTTGTGACGGTATAGGTAGCGCAGACACCAGATAATAATGTAGCAGCAAGCTTTGAAGCAGTTTGCAATTCCTCTCCAGAGGGCGGTAAATACGTCTGTCAGATTAAGTTCCTTCTTGTCTTTTTCCATTGATATGAGGTTTATTTACGAAACACCGGATTTTCAGCACAAAAATATACACGAGTGAGCAATTATGCAAAAATGTTTTTATTGCATATTTTTGGTTTTGTGTAAAAACATCCGTACCTTCGGCAATTCATAAAAACACCTCAATTATGAGTTACCTGAAATTTGACAAGGCTTTAATGGTGAACCTGCAGCAGTCGCTATTCAAGGAACTGTTGCAGACAAACAAGTCGGGAGCCTACAGCTATTCTACCATCGTTGATTGCAACACACGTAAGTATAATGGCTTATTGGTAGTGCCTCTGCCCGAGTTGGACGGAAAGAACCATGTGATGATAAGTTCTTTGGATGCAACGGTTATCCAGCACGGGGCAGAGTTCAACCTTGGTCTGCATAAATATCCCGGCGACAACTATAGCCCGAAAGGACACAAATATATCAGTCAGTTCGAGTGTGATTCAATACCTACTACCGTATATCGTGTGGGTGGCGTAATTCTTTCGCGTGAGAAAATATTCATGTCGTTCGAGAACCGGATACTGATAAGATACACCCTGCTTGAGGCTCATTCGCCTACGCGGCTTCGTTTCCGTCCGTTCCTTGCATTCCGCAACACCGACGAGCTCAGCCACGAGAATGGTCAGGCCGACCGCTCGTACGAGCCTGTTGAGAATGGAATTCGTGTGAAGATGTATCAGGGTTACCCCGACCTATACATGCAGTTCTCGGTACAGAACGAGTTTTCATATGCTCCTGATTGGTATCACAATATTGAGTACATGAAAGAGCAGGAGCGAGGCTATGAGTTCCAGGAGGACCAGTATGTTCCCGGTACGTTCGAAATGCCCATCCGCAAAGGACAGAGCATCATCTTCTCGGCCGCCTTGTCACCCATGACGGCAGCCAAGATGAAGAAGGCTTTTGAGGATGAAAAAAGCCAGCGCAAGCCCCGCACCAGTTTTACAGATTGTCTGAAGGCGGCCGCATATCAGTTCTACAACAAGCAGAAGGATGGCCAGAGATATATTCTTGCCGGTTATCCGTGGTTTGAGTGCCGTGCGCGTGATATGTTTGTTTCGCTGCCCGGCTGCACTCTGTCAGCTGACGACCCCGGACTTTTTGATGCTATTATGCAGACGGCCGAGAAGGGCGTACGCAATTTCATGGAAAAGAAACCTCTCGACTGTGATATCCGCGAGATTGATGCCCCGGATGTACTGTTATGGATGATTTGGAGCATTCAGCAATATGCAAAGTCGGAAGGAATGGAAGAAGCCATAGAAAAATATGGTACGCTGGTGCTTGATGCGATTGATTTCATTATCGAGGGGAAGCATCGGAATCTGTTCCTCCACGATAACGGACTCTTGTATTCAGAAGGCAAGAGCCGTCCCATAAGCTGGATGAACTCGACCATGTACGGTCGTCCTCTGGTTCCGCGTTCAGGTTATCTTGTCGAGTTCAACGCGCTATGGTACAATGCACTGTGCTTTGCCCGCGAGATTGCCGACTTCAAGCAGCAGGACTATGTGGCCGATAACTTGCAGGACCTTATCAAGCGTGTTGACCAGTCGTTCGTGCAGGTGTTCCGTAATGGATTCGGATACCTGTATGATTATGTGGATGGCGACTATTCAGACCCGAGTGTCCGTCCGAACCAGATTTTTGCTGTCTCTCTGGAGTATTCACCTTTGAACAAGATGCAGAAAAAGCAGGTTCTGGACATCGTAACAAAGGAACTGCTTACCCCAAAAGGCTTGCGAACCCTCAGTCCTAAGAGCATGGGTTACAATCCAATCTTCGAGGGCCCCGAAGACCGTCGCACCTGGGCTTACCATCAGGGTACTGCATGGCCTTGGCTGATAGGGCCTTATTTGGAGGCATATCTGCGTATCTACCGGCTGAGCGGACTCTCTTTCGCCGAACGTTGCATATATGAGTTTGAGGACGACCTGACCGACAGGGGCGTAACCTCCATATCCGAGCTGTTTGACGGAAATCCTCCCTACAGGGGTCGCGGAGGTATAGCGTTTGCCATGAGTGTGGCTGAAATCCTGCGTGTGAAACGCCTTATTATGAAGATGTCGGAATCAAATTGAACAAAAAACACTTATCAATATGAAAGCCTTGATGTTCGGGTGGGAATTTCCCCCTCATATCCTTGGAGGTCTCGGGACGGCCAGTTTCGGTCTGACCCGTGGCATGGCTAAACAGCCGGATATGGACATAACCTTTGTCATACCAAAGCCCGTTGGTGACGAGGACCAGAGTTTCCTGAAGATAATAGGTGCCTGCAACACCCCGGTAGTTTGGAGAGATGTGAATAGAGAGACCCTTGAGGGGCGTTTCGGCAGCTATATGTCACCGCAGACATACTACGACCTGAGATCTCATATCTATGCAGATTTCCGCTATCTTTATACTAACGATTTGGGATGTATAGAGTTCTCGGGGCGTTACCCTGAAAACCTGCTTGAAGAGATAAACAACTATTCCATCTGTGCCGGTGTCATTGCCCGTACCGTCCCGTTTGACATAATCCATTCACACGACTGGCTTACCTATCCAGCCGGAATCCATGCCAAGAAGGTCAGCGGCAAGCCACTGGTTATTCATGTCCACGCTACCGACTTCGACCGTAGCCGTGGCAATGTTAACCCGGATGTCTATCGTATCGAGAAGGACGGTATGGACAACGCCGACCACATCATGTGCGTGAGTAATCTTACACGGCGCACAGTAATTGAAAAATACCATCAGGATCCGGCGAAGGTTTCGACAGTACACAATGCCGTTGAGCCTGTAAGCAAGGCAATTGAAGAGATTGACCCGGTACGCAATACTGACCAGAAAGTTGTAACATTTCTGGGCCGTATTACTATGCAGAAAGGTCCCGAGTATTTTGTCGAGGCAGCATACCGTGTTCTCCAGAAGACCCGCAACGTCCGTTTTGTAATGGCCGGCAGCGGTGACATGATGGAGGCCATGATTAAACTGGCAGCAAAGCGGGGTATAGCTGACCGTTTCCATTTCCCGGGATTTCAGAAAGGATTGGAGGTCTATAAAATGCTTAAATCCAGCGATGTGTATATCATGCCTTCCGTTTCAGAGCCTTTCGGTATTTCCCCGCTTGAGGCTATGCAGGTGGGTGTGCCCAGTATTATTTCCAAGCAGTCGGGATGTGCGGAAATCCTCAATAATGTAATCAAGACCGACTACTGGGACATTGATGCAATGGCCGATGCCATTTATTCTATCATCACGTATCCCGCCATGTACGAGCACCTGAGGGTACAGGGCAAGCGTGAGGTTGACGAGATCAAGTGGGAGTATGCAGGCCAGAAAGTCCGCAACATTTATGAGAAGGTGTTGGGATGGAGATAAACTGCTAAGTGATAACAATTTAAAAGTATAAATATATGAAGAGCATTTGTTTCTATTTTCAGATTCATCAGCCGTTCCGCCTGAAAAGGTACCGTTTCTTCAATATCGGCGCTGACCATTACTACTATGATGATTTCAGCAACGAGCAGATTATGCAGCATGTGGCAGAGGTCTCTTTCCTTCCAGCCAACAGGATGCTGCTTGATATGATTAAGGCTGGAAACGGTAAGTTCAAGGTGGCTTTCTCTTTTTCAGGAGTGGCACTTGACCAGCTGGAGCAGTATGCCCCCGAAGTTATCGGAAGCTTCCAGGAGCTGGCAAAGACGGGATGTGTAGAGTTCCTTGCAGAGACTGCCGGCCATTCACTCGCCAGTCTGTACGACGAAGAGGAGTTCCGCTTCCAGGTCCAGAACAACTGCAAGCATATAACAAGGCTGTTCGGACAGAAGCCTACAACCTTCCGTAATACAGAGCTTATCTACTCTGACGACATTGCAGAGGTTGTTTATTCACTTGGTTTCAAGAACATCATCACCAACGGTGCCAAGAGTATATTGGGTTGGAAGAGTTCGAACTTCATCTACCATTGTGCAACTAATTCCAACGTCAAGCTGCTGCTTCGAAACAACAAGCTGAGTGATGATATGTCGTTCCGCTTCTCGAACACTTCATGGAGCGAATATCCACTTACGGCCGACAAGTTTATCGACTGGATAGACAAGGCTCCCGAAACGGAACAGGTATTCAACTTGTTCATGAACTACGAGACTTTCGGTAATCTGCAGACCAGGGAGAGCGGCATTTTTGATTTCATGCGTGCACTGCCCCAGTTTGCTGCGGCTCATAACATTGAATTTGTGACTCCGTCCGAGGAGGCTAAAAAATACAAGTCAACAGGTCCGCTGTCGATTCCTAACCCAATCTCGTGGGCTGATGAGGAGAGCGACTTGAGTGCCTGGACGGGTAATGATTTGCAACGTGAAGCGTTAGAGAAGCTGTATTCCGTTTCGGAGCGTATCCATCTTTGCCGCGACCACAGGTTGCTCAACGACTGGCTGTATCTCCAGACCAGCGACCATTTCTATTACATGAGCACTAAGCACCTGACGGACGGCGGAGGTTACAATGCCTTTAGTCCATACGATTCGCCCTTTGACGCGTTCACTAACTATATGAATGTGTTGAGCGATTTCCTTGACCGACTTGAGGCTCAGTTCCCATCGACAATAGACACTGAAGAGCTGAACCAGCTGCAGATAACCATCGACAATCAGGAAAAGGAGATTGCCCGGCTTGAGAAGGAGCTGAAAGCCGCCAAAAAGGTGGTAAAGAAATAAAGAAAAAAAGAGAGGCCAGCCGACCTCTCTTTTTTGTATCACTTGACGGTGACGCTCATGTCCCCGATTAGTTCTATGGCTTTGAGCAGGGTCTTGTCATCTTGCTGGATGATTTCCCAGAAGACATTTTCGTCTATGGTGTTGCGGGCTATGTAGGCGTAAATCTGCTCCTTGAGGTAGCTCTCGGATTGTTTCACTTCCTTGGGGTTATCGGCAACGCCTTTCTTTTCCGCGTAACGGACAAATTGTCCCACCATATCCTGAGTTGAGAGATAGCCTACAAGTTCTTTTCCCGACTTGAAACTGTTCAGATGCTGACGGTGCTGGTCGGCGTATGATGCTGCGAACATATAAATAATGTTCTTATTCGCAACGGTTGTTAACCATTTTGTGGTAGCAGTTGTGTCAATGGGGATGAAATAGTCCGGCATGATACCTCCGCCTCCATAGACGGTGCGTCCGCCTACCGTTTCGTAGCGCAGGGAATCGTCAAAATGGATGCTGTCGGCCGAGACGAACTCGCCATGGTCGTAGCGTTTGACCAGATCCATCTCGTAATCTGAGAGTTCACCTTTCTTATATGGTTTCTGTACACATCTTCCTGAGGGAATATAATAATGTGCAACTGTAAGTCTGACTGCTGAACCGTCACGGAACGGTATCTGTTGCTGTACCAGCCCCTTGCCATACGACCGGCGGCCGACAATGTAACCGCGGTCATTGTCCTGAATGGCTCCGGCCACGATTTCACTTGCCGAGGCAGACCATTCGTCCATCAGAACTATGACCGGCATATCGGTGAAGCTTCCGCGGCCGTCACTGTAGCTGTTTTCACGTGGGTAGGCTTTACCTTCAACATAGAGCATCAGGCTGTGTTTGGGAAGGAGTTCGTTGAGAATGGCAAGTGCAGAGCCCATCAGACCGCCGGGATTGCTGCGCAGGTCGATAATCAGCCGGTCGCATCCCTCCTTGTTTTTTAGGCGGTTGAGAATACTCAGGAACTCATCGTACGTAGTGCGTGAGAATTTGCCTATTTTCATGTAGGCGATGTTGTCATCGATTATGTATGATGCATCAACACTGTTGACAGGAATGTCGTCGCGTATAAGGGTGTAATCCAGGATGCCCTTAGTGCCAATACGCGAAACGCCAATTTTCACTTTTGTGTCACGGTCGCCGCGGAGTGTCTTGAGGACCAAATCGTTGTCAATATTTTTACCGACAAAGAGACTGTCGTCGATAAAGACGATTTTGTCTCCAGCCTTCATTCCGGCCCGTTCGGCTGGACCTCCGTGAACGATGGCCACCACGCGTATCGTGTCTTCCCGGATGTTGAACTGGATACCGACACCGCAGAAACTGCCCTCCATTTCTTCATTGGTCTGCTGAATATCCTTCGCGGGAATATATACTGAATGGGGGTCAAGTTTAGTCAAAACCTCTGGCATGAGTTCTTCAATGATTTCCTTCTCATCGACGTCCTCGACGTACTTGTTTGAAATAAGGTTGAGAAGGGCATCGAGCTTGTTGAGGGAAATCTGGCTCCTCGGAGTGTTTCTTCCGCTTGCCCGGTCCAGAATCGTTCCTGCAAGCAGGCCTACCAGTACGCAAATGACAATCCACAGGATGATACTCAGTATATTATGTTTCTTCATGATTATTGGTAATACTATTAAATAAGGTGTTCTCTGTCAAGAAAGTCGATTTGGATACCGGCTTTCTCCAAAAGCCGGAGTCCGTCGTCCATGTGGTATGCCTCACCATAGACAACCCTCTTGATGCCAGCTTGGATTATGAGCTTGGCACACTCAATGCAAGGCGATGCCGTGACATAGATGGTGGCACCGTCGCTGCTGTTGTGCGAGCGGGCGACTTTCGTGATTGCATTTGCCTCTGCATGCATCACGTATGGTTTTGTCTTGTTGTCGTCGTCTTCGCAGATGTTCTCGAATCCGGAGGGGGTGCCGTTGTATCCGTCAGAAATTATGCGGTTGTCCTTGACGATGAGGGCACCAACCTGACGACGTACGCAATAGGAATTCTCAGCCCAAATGCCGGCCATCCGCATGTAGCGTTTGTCGAGTGCTTGTTTGTCCATTCCGTGTTATTTGTTAACCTCGTTGCTGAGCATAGCCATGTAGTTGCACAAGACATCCTGGCTTGAGAGCAACAGTTCGGTAAGGGAAGTTGAATCAATGCAGAGTGTGCTGCATGCACCTTCTGCCACGATGTCTTTGTCGTATGACTGCATGTTGCCATAGACATGTGTATAATCAAGCATGGCCGGGGCCTGGACCGTCTGGCCGTCTATGTTTGCAGCGCCATCCATCAGTAGCAGCAACCCCTTGGCAGGTTCACCCTTGATTCCAATGGTGTCACCTTCCTTGTAGCTCTCGAAATCCAAGCTGATTTTTGCTAAAAGGGAAAACAGTTCATCAACGCTAACCCCTTCAAAAAGAGGGATTCTGGTAAAAATCTCAAATCGTGACATCGGTTCTGATTTTCAAAGGTTTAAAATTAATCATCTATTCGCGTATCCGTGGTCGGATAAGGAAAAATTGACAGCAAAGGTATGTAAAATCGCCGACTATCGCAATACAATATCTGAAATCACATTTACGCCCACGGTCTCATTAAGGCGCTCTATCAATTTGGGGCGCATCACTCTGAGTTCATTGCGGACAATTGCAGATTTGACATGCAGGAACAGGGTTCTGTCCTTGATGTACAGTTTTTCAGTCTGGGCAGCTAACGGGGCTCCAACTATCTCGGGCCACTTCTCGATGAGACGCAACTCATTGAGTGGGTCTTCAAGGTGTTGCTCCCTTAATACCCGGGTCATCACTTCCTGCAGGGTTTGTGCATTCTTACGCAACATTATATTTTAGTTTTGATTCTGTTCGGATACATACTCCACGACATTCCCGTCATCGACACTGAAAAGCTTGTAGTCCGGGCAGATACGCTGGACGTGCTGGCAAAGGTGCTCAAAATGGGTATCGGTGATAAAAATCTGTCCGAAATTATCCTGTGACACAAGGGAAAGAATCTGCTCGACACGATGTTCGTCGAGTTTGTCGAACAGGTCGTCAAGCAATAGAATGGGGGTATGGCATCCAGTCTGCCGCAGGAAATCGGACTGGGCCAGTTTCATGGCAATCAGGCAACTTTTGTTTTGTCCCTGTGAGCCAACCTTTTTGATGGGATAGCCATCCATGGTAATCTCCAGGTCGTCCTTGTGGATGCCGCGTGTGGTATTGCCAACGGCAAGGTCGCGGGCCCGGACTGAAGACAGTTGTGCAGCGAGGTCTCCCTGACTGAGGTGCGACCGGTAGAGCAGGCCGACATGCTCCTGTCCGTTTGAAATGGCCTGATAATAGTGGTCAAAGACGGGGATGAATGCCTCCACGAACTTCTTACGCTTAGTGTGGATTTCCTGTGCCAGTTCACCCATGGGAATCTCGTAGATTTCGAACATATCGTCGCCGGGCCTCATGTTCTCATTGCGTAGCAGGGCATTGCGCTGCTGAAGGTATCGGTTGTACTCCATCAGGGAGTTCATGTACGGGTGGTCATACTGCGAAATGGCCATGTCCATGAAACGCCGGCGTTCCTCGCTCCCTTCGCGAATCAGTTCCTCGTCTGCGGGGGAGACCATGACCAGGGGAATTGTGCCGATATGGTCGGCCAGTCGCTCGTAGGCCTTTTTGTCATGTTTGAACACCTTTTTCTGATGCCGTCGAATGCCGCAGTTGAATTCATGAACCGTATCGCCAGCCTCGTAGGCTCCCTGAAGCATGAGGAAGTCTGCATCGTGGTTAATGTTTTGGGAATCAATAGGGTTGTTATGGCTTTTGCAGAACGACAGGTAGTAGATTGCATCGAGGACATTGGTCTTTCCCTGACCGTTTTTTCCGAACAGGCAATTCAGCTTGGGAGAGAACGATAATGTGGCCTCCCGAACGTTTTTGTAGTTGAGTATGGATAGCTTCTGCAGGTACATAAGTTCAAAAATCGCGCTAAGGTATGATTTTTTTGGCAGATAATTTCGTTCCTAAGATGAAATAACCTACTTTTGCAGGCTGAAACAAAATTGATTAATATTAATCGTAAAAATATGGCAAATAAGAATGCTGCATCTAAGAATGATGCCAACATGGAAAATGTAAGTGAAGCACTTTCCCGTTCAGAACAGTTTATCGAGAAGAACCAGAAACTTTTGCTGATTCTTTTGGTGGCAATCGTCGTCGTAGCCGGCGCCATCGTCTTGTTCAAGAATAACTATCTGGCTCCCAAGAATCTTGAGGCCGCTGAAATGATGTTCAAGGGCGAGCAGTATTTTGCTGCCGACTCTTTCGCACTCGCTCTTAATGGCGATGACGACGAGTACATCGGTTTCGAGTCAATCATCAGCCAGTACGGTATCACAAAGTCAGCCAAGCTGGCCAAGGGCTATGCAGGACTGTGCTATAAGGGCTTGGGTGACTATGAGAATGCAATCAAGTATCTCTCTGCAGCTCCCAAGAAAGACATCATGGTAGGTCCCGCTTTTGAGGGTGCCATTGGCGACTGCTATGTTGCTCTGGGCGACAATGACAAGGCTGCTTCCTGTTTCATGAAGGCTGCCGGCATGAAGAATGACGTGCTTGCCCCCATGTATCTGATGAAGGCTGCCCGCGTATATGAGGCTGACGGCAAATATGGCAAGGCTCTTGCAGCTTATCAGACCATCAAGAAGAGCTATCCTCTTTCACAGGAAGGTACGGAAGTAGATAAATACATAGCCCGTGCCGAGGCCCTGAAATAAGATGGCAACACGCAATCTTTCAGCATACAACCCGGAGTTTCTACCAGAAGCTTCGGGTATGTCTTTTGCAGTCATTGTCTCCGACTGGAACGATAACGTGACGGGCAAACTGCTTGAAGGGGCAGTTGACTGCCTTATAGAAAACAAGGTGGATGAGGGAAATATCCATGTCTATCACGTTCCGGGTAGTTTTGAACTGGTTTATGCCGCTGCTCATCTGATGGATCTCAATGAGGCAACAATGTTTCCTTTAGACGGCATTATCGTCCTGGGATGTGTTGTCAGGGGAGGAACGCCTCACTTCGACTATGTGTGTCAGGGGGTTACGCAGGGGATTTCTGCCTTGAATGCAAAGGGTGCAGTACCGGTCATTTTCGGGTTGCTTACTACCGACAATATGGAGCAGGCTACTGACCGTGCCGGCGGAAAGCTAGGTAACAAGGGTGTTGAAGCTGCTGTCACCGCAATACGCATGGCTGGTTTGAAATCGGCCATGAACAGGGAATACGCTGCAGACTGATTATTCCAGTTCAAGCCCAAGCTGGCGTCCCATTTCAGCAATAGCGGGATTGTTCTCCACCATAACTTTTAATTGGTCTTGAGGGCTCAGGGCCAATTTTTTTTCACCTTCCTCAGTGATTCGAACCTGAAGGTGAAGGTGTGTGTTGTGCAGTTTTTCATGGATGAAGCGCTCAAGGGAGGGGCGAATGCTATTCAGATGATTCTCCAGGTTCGAATGTGAAACGGAAAACTCAAATGTGTCAGCATTGAGCATAGTCGGCTCTCCAGTGAGTAGAGCAATCTTGAATTGCGGGTCATCAGTTATAGATTCGGCATACTCTTTCCAGGCCCTTGACAGGTCCTCAGCGGTAAATGGCTCGTTCTGCTCGGCTTCGTGTATTGGTTCGTCTGTTGGTGTTTCCTCGGTCTGAACCTTGCGACGGTTTAACGACAGAGTGCTTGGTTTTTCAGTGGCAACTGCCGGCTTGGCGGCCGGTGTTTGCTGAGTGGTGGTTGTGGGTTGTGCTGGAGCTGCTGAAGCTGGTTGAGGAGAAATTGCAGGCTTTGCTGCCGTAGCGGGTTGAGGAGAAGGAGCCGGTTGAGGGGTTGGCACTGATTGATAGCTGGCTGTCTGAGGTTTGACAGGTTCCAGCGGCTTCCCGTTTTCCGGTCCGGGGGTTGTCGGATTGCAAAGACGCAACAGGCAGATTTCGACCAACAATCTTTTATTCTTGGCTGTAGCATATTGCAAACCGCATTCATTTGTTATCTGGAGAGCCTTGAACAGATAGTCAAAACTGCAATTTGCAGCTTGAGCAAGATACTTTCGCCTGATGTCATCTGTGACTTCCAAAAGCGGAACTGTCTTTTCATCTTTGGCGACAAGCAGGTCGCGAAGGTGTGAACTAAGGCCTCCGATGAAGTCCTTCCCCTCGAAGCCGAGGTTCAGTACGTCGTTGAAGAGGATGAGAGAATCGGCCACCTGACCCTTCAGACAAAAATCCACCAGCCGGAAATAGTAATCATAGTCGAGGACGTTGAGGTTGTCGATTACACCTTTGTATGTAATGTTTCCCTCACCGAAGCTTGCCACCTGGTCGAAGATCGAAAGGGCATCGCGCATACCCCCGTCGGCCTTCATGGCAATGACGTTGAGGGCGGCTGGTTCGTATGTAATCCCTTCACTCTGTGCAACATATTGCAGATGTTCCTGAATGTCGTTCACACTTATGCGGTGGAAGTCGTAAATCTGGCATCTGGAGAGTATGGTGGGGATAATCTTGTGTTTCTCAGTTGTAGCCAGCACGAATACGGCGTGGGCTGGAGGTTCTTCAAGGGTCTTCAGGAAGGCATTGAAGGCGGCAGTTGTCAGCATGTGCACCTCATCGATGATATACACCTTATATTTACCTAACTGAGGCGGGATGCGCACCTCTTCCGTCAGGGCACGAATTTCGTCCACGCCATTGTTGGAGGCGGCATCGAGTTCAAAAATATTGAACGACCGCTGCTCGTTGAACGACCGGCATGATTCGCACTCGTTGCAGGCTTCACCATCGGCAAGAGGATGCATGCAGTTGATGGCTTTGGCAAAGATGCGGGCGCATGTAGTCTTGCCGACACCTCTAGGTCCGCAGAACAGATAGGCATGTGCTAACTGCTTGTTCTTTATGGCATTCCGAAGGGTCGTGGTCAAGGCCTTCTGTCCGACCACACTCATAAAAGTGTCGGGCCGGTATTTCCGTGCAGAAACGAGGTAGTTTTCCATAATTATTGCATCACGTGGTGGTCGGAATGGAACTGGGTAAGACGGGTCTCGAGGTCGGTGTATTGGTCGTCTTTGATGAAAGAGGTGCAGACGCGGAGCCCTTGCTGGTCGGAGCCGGTCGTCTCAAGTGAAATAGTGCTGATACCGTAGAACATCAGTTCTTTCATCAGTTCGCCGCCAGTCATTCCAGGATAGGCCACCGTGAAATAGAAACCGTCGGCTATGTCTTCGTCCAAGTCCTTATTATACACAATGTAGAAGCCGTTGTCCTCGAAAAGTTTCTTGACGATTTTTGCCCGTCGGCCGTACTCTTTCACATCGTCGAGAAAACGGTACTGACCATCGCTTGCTGCTTTCATCATGGCTGCCAGTGCATACTGGGCCGAATGGCTAGTTCCGGAAGAGAGGGCATACAACACCCTGTTTACAAAGATATTTCCGAAACCTCCGATTCCATACCGCTGTTTCAGGTCGTCGTATTCCCGGCGAAATACCTTCTCAGAAATGGCAGCGACACCAATCCGCTGACCGGCATAGCTGAAAGCCTTGGAGCCGGAAATAAGGAGAATAAAGTTGTCGGTGTATTTGGCAACGCTCGATTGGAACGGAGCCTCAAATGGGGTGCCAAGCGAGCGGCGGAAATCCATGGCAAAATATGCAAGATCTTCCAGTACGATGACATCGTATTTCGTGGCAAGCTCGCCAATAATCTGTAATTCGGAATCCTTCAGGCAGAACCATCCGGGATTGTTGGGATTTGAATAGATGATTGCCGAAATATTCCCTTTGGACAGATATGATTCCAGTTTGTCACGAAGCGCCTCGCCCCGGAAGTGGAAAACGTCAAAAGACTCGTATTTACAGCCTATTACCCGAAGTTGCTGCTTCTGCACAGGAAAACCCGGGTCGATGAAAAGGATGGTGTCCTTCCGATGGTCGCACTGGCTGCAGGTAACAAAGGAGGTATAGGTTCCCTGCATCGAACCGGTTACTGGAACGCAGCACGAAGCTGGCACATCAACGTCAATGAACGCCTTGACAAAGCGCGAAGCCTCATTTTTCAGGTCGGGATGACCGTCAAGCATAGGATAGATAGAAGCCACCCCTTTTTTCAGGGCCTCAACCTCTGCCTCGACTCCAATGGCTGACGGGGGAAGCCCGGGTACACCCATTTCCATGCGGATGAAGCGCTTCCCAGTCTTTTTTTCCGCCATATTTGCCATAACTACAACCTCTCGTATGGTTGCCTTTCCGAAGTTGGGGAGATGAAATCCGTCAATGATTTCCTGCATGACCTGACGGTCTATGGGGGTGTTTTGCATATCTATTCGCTTAATATGATTATTATCAATTAGTCGCCGCAAATTTACACAAAAAACCAAATGACCAACACATGTAGAACACCTTCGAATAGAGGTACGATGTTTTAGTGTTTCAGCGCTTTGGCCTGGTCGGGGGAGATGTAGTTGTCGTACGATTGGCAGACGGCTGACGAGAATTCCAGGGCGTAATGGACAATGGCGTCCCAGCGCTGTTTGGAGAGGTTCAAGAGTTCCTCCTTGCGGACACCTTCCCGCAGTAGGCCGTAGAGGATGCCGGCGTTGAAGTTGTCGCCTGCGCCCACGGTACTGAGGGGTGAGATTTTACGGACGGGATATTCGTAAGTGTGTTCCGGGGTCTGGAGCACCACGCTTCCGGCACCGGCGGTGTAGAGAAACACTTTGGTGTGTTCCGAGATTTTCTGCCGGTAGATGTGGAGGGGGTCTTTCATTTCGTAGAGGGCCTTGAAGTCGTCTTCCGACCCCCGGAGAATGTTGGCATACCGGAAATTTTCATGAAGTGTCGGTCCCAGGTATCCCGCTTCATAGGTGTGCGACTTGCGGAAATTCACATCGTAATAGATAAGTGCGCCCGCTTTTTTGGCTTTTTCGAGGAAGATTTTCATTCTTCCGCGTAGAAGGGGATTGAGGGCATAGTAGGAGCCGAAGATAACCAGGTCATCGGAGGTGATTTCAGGAAATTCGCCCTGCAACCCCTCGTAGGAGTAGTCTTTGAAGAATGTGTAGTCGGCATCGCTGTTTTCGTCGAGGAAAGCCAAAGAGACTGCAGTCTTGGCTGAAGGGTGTCTGTTCACCCATTGGCTGGAGACACCATTCTGCTCCATAAAGTTGCAGATGAGGTTTCCCACCCGGTCGCGTCCGACATCGCTGATGAAATTGACCTCATAATCGCCCTTCCCGGCTTTCTGGAGCCTTCCCAGCGTAATCAGTCCGTTAAAAACACTCCCGCCCGGTGTGGCCTGCGTGGGCTGTTCGTCCTTGAAAATAATGTCGAGAATAGTCTCGCCTATGCCGATAATCTTGCGCATAATCCTCAAACAATTGAGTCTGCCAAAAATATACAATTTGCCATGAACCGCCAAATAATTCTTAATTTTGCACCGATTGGCAGAAAAGAAGCATGTCAATCGATTTTTTTGGATTTTATTCACGAAAAATATGCAGTTTGGGGGCTCCCGGTGCTCGAGGTGGCGGAGGAGGTTAACCGGTGTCTGTTGCAGGACGGGGCGGTCGTTGTGACGGCTCCTCCTGGGGCTGGAAAATCAACATTGCTTCCGCTTACACTGTTGGAAGGTTTTGGAGGTGTTCCGGGAAAGATTCTGATGCTTGAGCCACGGAGAATTGCTGCGCGCCAGATTGCAGAGAGAATTTCCCGTATGATTGGTGAGCCGGTGGGGGAGACCGTCGGCTATCGGATGCGGTTTGAAAGCATGGTATCGCAGCGTACCCGAATAGAAATAATCACAGAGGGCATTCTTTCCCGGATGCTCATAGACGACCCCTCGCTGGAAGGGATTTCGGTCATCGTATTTGACGAGTTTCACGAAAGGAGTCTGGATACGGACCTGGCGCTGGCCCTGACGATTGGCTCCAGAAAGTTTTTCCGCCCGGACTTGAAGCTGGCTATCCTTTCTGCCACTCTTGAGGCCGAATCTATTTGCCGTTTCCTTCATTGCCGCCATGTGGAAAGCAAGGGAAAGATGTTTCCGGTGGATATCAGATATGACTCCACGGGGACGGACACGGAAGAGATAGCATCTTTGGTGAGAAAAGTTCATCAGGAAGAGCGTGGAGACATTTTGGTTTTTCTTCCTGGTGAATGGGAAATCAGGCGATGTGCAGAGCGTTTGGAAGGCTCTCTAGGTAAAACAGCTGTATTTCCTCTCTATGGAATGCTTTCCAACGAAGAACAGCGGGCAGCTATTGCCCCAAGCTGCGAAGGGGAGCGGAAAGTTGTTCTTGCAACCCCAATTGCCGAAACCTCCATCACTATTGAGGGGGTTCGTGTAGTGATTGACTCAGGTCTTTGCCGGCGGATGACTTTCAACCCATCTACTTCACTCAGTCGTCTGGAAACCATACGAATCAGTCGTGATATGGCCGACCAGCGTGCTGGCCGCGCCGGCAGAACCGCCTCTGGAGTCTGTCTTAGGCTATGGAATGCTGCAATTCAGGACCGTATGGAACCTGTCCGCCGGCCTGAGGTGACGGATGCCGACCTCTCTCAGACAGTATTGACTGCAGCCTTGTGGGGCGAATTGGATGTGCGTAAATTGGACTGGCTTACACCGCCGCCCACAGCCAATATTTTCCGGGCGGAAACGCTTTTGAAGAATTTGGGTGCCCTTGACGAAGAAGGAAACCTGACCCCGAAAGGAAGAAAAATAGGGAAATTCCCCTGCCATCCGCGCATTGCCAGTATGCTGCTTCAGGCTGATACGTCGCAGAAGCAGTCGCTAGCAGCCGATATTGCCGCGCTTTTAGAGGAAAAAGACCCGTTGCCTGAAAAGGGCGCCGATATGTGCGAACGGGTCGAAGCCCTCCGCCGACACCGCCATGAACACGGTTTGTGGGAACGGTTGAATAGGATTTCGACCCAGTACCGACAGTTGATGGGGTGCAGACATGAAGACAATTCTTTGGTTTCTCCTCGGGAAGTTGGGGCCTTGCTTGCGGCCGCCTATCCCGAACGGGTGGCCATGCAGGTCAATGAGGGGCGTGGACTATATTTGCTGGCCAATGGCGATATGGCGCTTCTTGACACAAACGACATACTCGTATCCTCGCAGTGGATTGCTATTGCTTCTTTAAACAGCCGTCCTGGTTCAGAGGGGAAAATCTTTTTGGCTTCTACGGTCAATCCTTCAGATTTGGAATTTCTTGTCCGCAGGCGGGAAAATGTGAGCTGGAACGCAAAAAGGGCAGAGATGACTATTGCGCTTGAGTCGAGAATCGGCCGTCTGGTGATAGAATCTCAGCCTTTATCGGGAGTGAATCCACAGCGGGTCGTAGAAGCCGTGTGTGATGCGGCCCCCAAGGATGGACTTTCCATGTTCAATTTTGACGAAATGGTCGGAAATCTTCAACGGAGGGTGGCAACAGCGGCGTTGTGGCATCCTGAAATGAACTTTCCGGACCTTTCGACCGAAAGAGTTCTTGCTATAGCCCGTGAATGGGTTCCGTTCTATCTGGGCAGGGCAACCACGGCTGCACAGATGAAGAAAATAGATATGTGTGAGGTGCTGTGGGGATTGCTTATGTATGAACAACAGCAGGCTTTAGGTCAGATTGTGCCATCCCATATTACGGTGCCGACGGGGAGCAGCATCCGTGTGGAATATCGGCAAGGTGCTGAGGCTCCAATTTTAAGGGTCCGTCTGCAGGAATGTTTCGGCCTTATGGATACTCCTATGGTCGATTACGGACATCGTCCGGTTCTTATGGAACTCCTTTCCCCCGGATTCAAGCCTGTTCAGCTCACGTCAGACCTTCGGAGTTTCTGGAACAGCACATACTTTGAGGTTCGCAAAGAACTTCGCCGCCGTTATCCCAAACACTCCTGGCCGGAAGACCCGTTAACCGCCTCCGCTGTACGGGGCGTGCGCCGTCCCGACTGAAACTAAAAATCCGATTTCAGTTCGTCGGAATCGAGTACGGTAATTCTCGGGGTGCCGTCGGTCTCAAGGTCAAAACGGCGTAGAGAGGCATCGTAGGTATTGTCACTTTTTCTCGTTACGACAGCAAATGTTGAGGTGCAAACCTCCCCTTTTGCTTTTTTGGCATCAATCCAGCAGCCTGTATTGATGTAGATAACCTTTCCTTTTTCCGAATCATTCAAGGAAATGAATTTCGGGGAATGACTATGTCCCCAGACGAGAATGTGTGGCTTCATCTCCGTTTCACTCAAGACGTGAAGACCCATCTTGTCGCAGAAGTCATATATCGCACCGGCAATCATTGAAGTAAAAATGTCAGGGACGTAAAAAGCCTTGTTGTATGCGCAACGCTTGTTCCAGCCATAATTTTCCCCTTCATAACTGGCAATATCCTTGAACAGCGGAGATGTGGTGTAGGCAAACTCGTTGTAAGCGTAGGTTCTGGTCATACCGTCTGTCATTGTGACAACGGAATCCGCCCCGAGAATGATGCTTGCGCCCGTCCAGAACAGGTCATACAGCGATTCGGAAGAAAATTCATCCAACCCCTTTGTAACTGGCAAATTGTAAGACCGGCCGATGTTAAGCTTGGAAATAAAGAACCCAGGAGGGAGAATACTTCCGGAAATATTATCGACACCGTCCTTTCCTTTGTACGGGGCATTGAAAATGTCGTAGCGGTGACCATGTTCGATAAACAGCTCCTTCTCGGGCTGGTATTCACCCATTCCTTCCACGCCGGGAGTACGGGCCTGGTCGAAGAGTCCCGGGAGAACCGCCTCAAAATCTTCAGCCGTCACTTGCATATCGTGGTTGCCAATGACATAAACCAGCTTGTGTCCGGCATTCTTAACTTCACGGAACTTGTCGAAGATCTCCTTGTTTGCCTCCACGATAGCCTGGAAGAATTGCCTTTCAGTCAGAAGTTTGCCATCTTCATCGGCGAAAGTAAGATAGTCAACCGGTGCAACCCATTCGTCAAACATGTCACCGGCTATTACCAGCTCGTCCCATGTATCGTCTTTGATAAGATAATCCAAAAAGGCAATCATTGTGTCTTTCCGGGCCAGATTCCAACCGTATCCGTCATCAATGGAGCGCTGGTCACCCAAGTGGATGTCGCTGATAATTATATAGGTCTTCGGCTCTTTTTTTTCGGGTTTGTCGTTATTGGAGCATGAAGATATCGCGACAAAAGAAAGCAGTATCAGAGGAATAAGTGATTTTTTCATTGTTGTAGAATCGTTTTTTGCCGGGCAAATATACACCAAATCCAATTACTGTTTATCATTTTACGGCACTTTTGAACTTTCATGTTCAGTAGGAACGGGTCCTCCAATACCGCGAAGTCGGATGCTGCTGACGTCGGTCCTTTCTATTTATCTATGCTATGCAGAAGGCGATATACTCTTCGCCAAGTTTTTTGATGGCTTCTGTTATCTCCATTTGACGAATCTTTGACGGCTTTTTGAACCCATTGATGTAGTTTCTCATAAGGGTCGGATTGATGCCTATTCTCTTTGCTAATTCTGCCACATTAATCTCCTTGTGTGTTAGGAAGAACTCTTGAAAAGAAGATGGAACAGCATCTTCGTATTCGAAACTCTCAAAAGAAATGTCCTCATCAAGCTCTCTCCAGTGGAATCCCCCGAAACCGACGGAATAATTCCGGCGTTGTTCTTCGGTGGCTGATTTCAATGCGGGATACCAAAGAAGCGATTGCCTGTATGTCTTACCTGACTCGTCTTGAGCATAGATAAATCTGCTATCGAATGTAACGTTCCCCAGTTTCATGCTACTTCTCAAAGTGCTCCTTCCACCGTTTGATAATGATGTCCTTATTCTCTTCAATTATATTCTCAATTTTCTTTTGGTCATTCTCTTTAATGTTTTGCTTTTCACGGAGCACAAAGGAAGAACCCACCAGATCATAGATGGCATATCCTTCGTTTCCCTCCACATGAACATGCACAGGCTCGTGTTCACGGCTATAAAAGAAATAAGGAGAATCCGAAAAATCTAAAAATCTCAGGCATAAAACAATCAATTTTGTTGGCAAAAATAGGAATTATTTTTGATACCCGTACAGTAATACTCGTTCTTTTTCAGGAACGTTTCACAGGGATGGAAACAGCGTTCAGGAGCAGCCTGAGAACAAATATTTCAGGTTAAGGTGATTCGCTTGGTTGTTCGGAAATGTTGGTGTATATTTGTGAACTATTTACACCGAACACATAAGCAAAAGTGCATCATATTGNNAGGAACGTTTCACAGGGATGGAAACTATCACAACTGCAATGTGAAGAATCTGGTTTGGACAGGGAGAAACATTACTACCACGAATACAAGGATGACTGCATCTCGGAGGCGACGACCCTGATTATCAGGAC
>DCHH01000020.1:0-144 GCA_002315625.1 Bacteroidales bacterium UBA1757 | reverse complement strand
AATATCCTGATAGGGGGGGGGTAATTCATCCTTCTTCTACCAAATTGTTTGCACAGATTCCGCCGGTCGTCCATAGGGATGACAGGCGGATTTTTATTTGAAGCGCATTGACAGCCACACCTAATTTATAAAATTATTAACATT
>DCHH01000122.1:17802-18512 GCA_002315625.1 Bacteroidales bacterium UBA1757 | reverse complement strand
AATGACCAGAGCTATTCCTATACTTCAGGACTAATCAATCTCTATGCGAGTACAGAAAAGTCGCCCGTTGATGACAATGCCGCAATTGAGGCTCAAGGTGTGTTCGAGGATTTCATTTTAGGAGGGACGCTTTCAGAGGCTCAGGCGGACACTGTCGGGCCGCTCATCAACCTATACCTCAACGATTTATCTTTCCGTGACGGTGACTGCGTCAACTCTTCTCCAACGCTCATCGCCAACCTGAACGACACTAGCGGCCTCAACACGAGTTCCAGCGGAATCGGACACGACATTGTGCTGACCCTCGACGGCAACGAACATTACACACTAAATTCCAACTTCGAATCAACAGTCAACAGTTGTACGGGCGGAAGCGTATATTACAATCTTTCCAACCTTTCCGAGGGAAGCCATACATTGACCCTGAAGGCTTGGGACATGCAGAACAATTCCAGCACCAAAACCATCTCATTCCGTGTGGAAGCAGGGCAGAAACCCACGGTTGAAGACCTTCAGTTCTATCAGACCCCGTCGAAGGCATGGTTCAATTTCACGCACAACAGACCTCAAGGCTGGCTTTCGGTTAGAATGACCGTCTATGACCCGGTCGGAAGACTTGTCTGGCAGTCAGACACTGAGATGTATAACCGTACCAACACAAGCGAGAACATAGAGTGGGACTACACAGGTGAAGGGGGAAGAAAGGTCGG
>DCHH01000122.1:11489-17785 GCA_002315625.1 Bacteroidales bacterium UBA1757 | reverse complement strand
TATATCTGCCGGCTGTCGGTCGATGACGGGAGCGGCGCACAATGTGTTTCCTCTAAAAAAATCCTCCTTTCCACACAATAAAAAGGGGCTAAGTCAGTTATTTACCCATTAGGCATATTCATACTTTCATCATTATAAGAATCAAAAACAACAATAAATACCGAAAGACAATGAAAACAAGAGCAATACTGCTGCTGACTGCCCTTTCACTGGGTATTTTCAGCTTCCATGCTGCCGCTGACGAAACGGAATACAATCCAATCGTCACCTCCGTGCCATCTCTCGGCATCGCTCCGGATGCGACTGCCACCGGTATGGGTGACGCCGCAGTAGGTACCACACCAACCACAACCTCACAATTCTGGAATCCTTCCAAGTATGCCCAGATGGAGAGCAGCGCAGGTTTTTCACTCTCGTTCACGCCGTGGTTGCGCAAGCTGGTTTCCGACATTGACCTCGCATCGATTTACGGATACGGAAAGATAGGTGACAAACAGGCCATCAGCGCCTCTCTGAGGTATTTCTCGCTGGGTGATGTTATCGTCCGCGAATCATTGGGCGATGTCGGCTATTCAGTCCGTCCTTACGAATTTGCTGTTGACGCGGGCTATTCACGCATGCTGGGACGTTACTACTCCATGTCTGTCGCACTCCGTTTCATCTACTCCGACCTTATGAGCGGTGACGACCCTGCCGGAAAGTCCTTCGCAGCCGACATCAGCGGTTACTACAAGAAGCCCCTCATGCTCGGTCGTAACGAAGGCTTCTGGTCGTTCGGCTTCAACGCTTCAAATATCGGTACTAAGATTTCGTACGACAGCGGAAACAACTATTACTTCATTCCCGCCAACCTTCGTATCGGCGGTGCAGTCAAATTGCCGTTCAACGCCTTCAATGCCTTGAGCGTAGCCCTCGACTTCGACAAGCTCATGGTGCCGACACCCGTCACCCGCGAACAGTACGAATTTCAGGACATCTCCTCGATTGAAGGTATTTTCCGTTCATTCACCGATGCCCCCGGCGGCTTCAAGGAAGAACTTCGGGAAATCAACATCTCGTTTGGTCTGGAATATGCCTACAACGACATGTTCTTCGCCCGTACCGGTTACCACTATGAAAGCGAATACAAAGGCAACCGCAAATATTTCACGTTCGGTGCTGGATTCAAGATGAGCATGTTCAATATCGACATCTCTTATCTTGTCTCCCAGTCTCAGAGTAACCCGCTGGACCAGACACTCCGCTTCACTCTCGGGTTTGACATCGACGGGCTCAAGAAACTCTTCAACAAGTAGGCATGAACATTCGCATCGGACAAGGCATTGATGTACATGCCTTTACAGAAGGACGCCCCCTTATCTTAGGGGGCATCTGCGTCCCTCATGACAAAGGTCTTCTTGGCCACTCAGATGCAGATGTACTGATTCATGCCATCTGCGATGCCCTGCTCGGTGCGGCCAACATGCGGGACATAGGCTTCCATTTTCCTGACACAAGCGAGGAGTTTGCCGGCATCGACAGCACCATCCTGCTTGAGCGGACTGTAGCCCTACTGGCAGAAAAAGGGTGGAAGCCCGGCAACATCGATGCTACCATCTGCGCAGAACGGCCAAAGTTGAAAGATTACATCCCATCCATGCAGGAACGTCTGGCTCCACTGATGGGACTCACTACGAACGACGTTTCCATCAAGGCCACCACCACCGAGAAACTCGGATTCACCGGACGGCAGGAGGGCATTGCCGCTTTTGCCGTAGTACTGATCGAACGCATCTGATAGATTACGCCTATGAAACGTCGCCGACTGCTTATCATTGTAAGTATTATAGTTGTCTTTTTCGGTGTAGGCTACCTCTATGGAACCTACCTCGGTCATTTTTCAAGACATAAGAAAGAAGCCGTCCCCGCGAAAAGGAATTTCTGCGACACTACTGAATACTTTCCGGACGGTAGTTTGATTGACCCGTGGTTTCACGACTATACTGTCACCGATATTTCACAGCTCGGGAAAGCGTACGACATCTGCCGCTACGGCGTCAGGCGTGACAGTACTATTCTGCAGACCGCTGCCATACAGGCTGTTATCGACTCAGCTGCCAAAAACGGCGGTGGAGTCATCGTCATTCCAAAGGGAGTCTTTCTGAGCAGCTCACTGTTTTTCAGGCAAGGGACACATCTCTACCTTGAAGAGGGGGCAAGGCTGAAAGGGAGCGATGACATAAGCGACTTTCCCCTTTGCAAGACCCGAATGGAGGGTCAGACTGTCAAGTATTTCTGCGGTCTTGTAAATGCAGAGGGGCTTGACGGTTTCACTATCAGCGGCAAAGGCACTCTCGACGGAAACGGCCACCGGTACTGGAGGTCATTCTGGCTGCGCCGGCAGTATAACCCGCAGTGCACCAACATGGAAGAGCTCAGGCCAAAACTCCTCTTCATATCAAACTGCAAAAACGTTCAGATTTCGGGTATCAGACTCATTAATTCCCCTTTCTGGACACAGCATTTCTACAAGTGTGACCATGTAAAACTGCTTGGCCTTTACATTTTTTCTCCTGTCAAGCCCGTCAAGGCCCCAAGCACGGATGCCGTCGATCTTGATGTCTGTAGCAATGTCCTTATCAAGGATTGCTATATGGAGGTAAACGACGATGCCGTTGCACTGAAGGGAGGAAAAGGTCCCTGGGCCGATACCGACCCCGACAACGGTGCAAATGAGCGCATCATTGTTGAAGACTGCACCTACGGTTTCTGTCACGGAGCACTGACCTGCGGCAGTGAGTCAATTCACAACCGCAACATCATTATTCGCAGATGCCACCTTGGTCACACCAACCGACTGCTCTGGCTTAAGATGCGACCCGACACCCCGCAACTATACGAATACATCACCGTTGAGAATATTACAGGAAGTACCGACCACTTCCTGTACATCCAGCCTTGGACCCAGTTCTTTGACCTGAAAGGAAGAGAGGATATTCCCATTTCATACGCCGACCACATCAGGATGAGCAACTGCCGTATGACCTGCAAGACCTTCTTCAACGTAGGGGCATCCGACCAGTACGAATTGAGTAACTTCACCTTTGATGGTCTCGATGTTCAGGCAGAAAAGACTTCCTGGCACCCGGAGTACATCGATGGGCTGACTCTCTTCAATGCAACAGTCAACGGGGAAAATTTATAAAACAGCCATGTCACAACAACACATAGAAACATTTACCTGCCCCAAGTGCGGCAAAAAGAGCGACTTCACTCTATGGGACAGCATCAACACGGACCTGAACCCGGAACTGCGCGACAAGGTGCTCGATGAATCAATCTTCATCCACGAGTGCCCCGAGTGCGGACATCGTTCCTACATTACGTTCGGCACCCTCTATCACGACCCGACTAACCAGTTCATGCTCTTCTTCGACCATGCCGTTTCCAACGATGACATCTCGGAAGACAAATTCCCGGAAGACGAGGTCTTCAACCTTTTCAACAAGAACTACAAGCTACGCTACGTCCACGGAATCAAGAACCTGAAGGAAAAAATCTTCATCTTAGAAGAGGGTATGTCCGATGTGGCCATCGAACTTATCAAATACTTCCTTCGCAACAATATCATTGCCCTGAAGGATGTCGCGCCAAACTATTTCATCGGCAAGGAGATGTATTTCACAAATCTGTCCGAAGACGGCGAGACTCTGGTCTTTGCTGTCCTGTCGGAAGAGGGAAAGGTGATAAACCATTTCGGCGTCAATATGGACATTTACCAGCAGTGCCTTCAGAGACTTGTTCTGGACAAAAGGTTCAAACAAGACGGCAACACTATCAAGAATGTATGTTACGCTTGGATTGATGCCAAGCTCAAGACACCCATTGAGGAAAACAAGGAGAACTCGCTATGAAACTTCTGGAAAACAAGGTCGCCTTCATTACCGGGGCATCACGCGGCATAGGTCGCAGCATCGCATTGAAATTTGCATCCGAGGGTGCAGACATTGCATTCACCGCTACCTCGGAAAGCGAAGATTTCCGAAAGACCAGACTGGAGCTCCAAGACCTTGGTGTCAGGGTTAAAGGGTATGTCTTTGATGCATCCGATTTCGATGCTGCCCAGCAGGCCATTCAGGATGCTGTAACAACATTTTCAAAAATAGACATCCTGGTCAACAATGCCGGCATAACACGCGACAACCTGTTGCTGCGCATGACCGAAAAAGAGTGGGACGAAGTTCTCAATGTCAACCTGAAATCGGCCTTCAACTGCACCCATGCCGTACTGCCCACAATGATGAAGCAGCGAAAAGGAAGCATAATCAACCTTTCATCGGTTGTCGGTATAGATGGAAATGCCGGCCAGTGCAACTATGCCGCCTCCAAAGCCGGATTAGTCGGACTTACTAAATCCATTGCGAAAGAGATGGGCTCGAGAAACATCCGTGCCAATGCAATCGCCCCGGGACTGATTCTGACCGACATGACAAAGAGAATGACGGAGGAGAAGCGTCAGGAAGTCGCCGCCATGATTCCCCTTAAGCGGATAGGAACGACGGACGATGTAGCTGCCGCCGCTTTGTTCCTTGCCAGCGACATGTCATCTTACATCACAGGGCAAGTGCTCCAAGTCGATGGAGGAATGTAACCCTCACTGCCCGTACGATTCACGATAAAAATCTATCGCCTCAATTATCAGGTCATCAGAAACGGACTGCGGCTCTGAGAATGTTCCGTCTTCTTTTAACAGACGGATTTTCCGGTTATGCAAGCTCTTCAAAAAAGCATTGTAGTCATCGCAAGAAATGTCAACTTGCGGGTATTTTTCCTTGACTTCATACAAAGTCCTCAAAATGATGTCGTGGGACAGGGCGTGCAACTTTGTTGCGAGATATAATTCAACCACTATTCCGGCAGAAAGGGCGTGACCCGCAAGATTCTGTCTGCTGTATGGCTCAAGTGCCAGTCCTATGACAAGGCCAAGCTGCTCAGGCAGATTCTGTGCCTGAAGGTTAGCTTCCATCATTCACCAGTATGAAAGAAACTGAAATGGACACTGCCGTATGCACGCACTTCCCTGAAATTTGGCAAATCCTTGAAATCGTTGGCCTTTGAATGTTCTACAATCAGCCACCCGTTCTCACGGAGCAAACCAGCGGAAAAAACCCTCTGAGGTATTTCTGCCAACAGCGGGTCAGCGTATGGTGCATCGGCGAAAATGATATCGAAGGTTCTGCCACAGCCCTGGATATACTTGTAGGCATCACCTTTTATAAGGAGCAGGTTGTCAATTTTCAGTTTGTCGGCAACGCTCCTGATAAACTGCACATGGGGAGCATACTGTTCGACGCATGTCACCTGACGGGCACCTCGGGAAATGAATTCCAAGCCTATGCTGCCAGTGCCTGAGAACAAGTCAAGGACATCACAAGACTCCATGTCGATGTGATTCTCCATGATATTGAAAAGACTCTCCTTTGCAAAATCGGTTGTCGGCCGCGCCTTCAGGTTTGTAGGAAGGTCGAAATGACGGCCGCGGAATGTACCGCTGATGATTCTCATAGGATAATATCAGAAAAAAGACCCATGAAGGGTTCGGAGTGAGCAGCCGCAAGAGCCACCTCGTCGATTGATGTGAAGAATGGCTGCAGGATTTCTTTTATGGCAGGCAGTGAGCCTTCGTCGTTACAGAGCAAACAACTGTTTCCGTTGCAGAATTTCTCCTTTATAGCCATCACGAAATAACGGACTTCCTCCAAAGAACCCGCTTGGAAGGAATTAGCAAATTTCAGCTGACCATTAGAGGCCAAAAAAAGGGACAGGGCAGAAGGCTCTCCGGTTCTGTCCAATGAAAAGGTACTGTCTTCCGGGCAACAGATGACAAACACATCATCCCCTCCTTTTGAACTCCCGCTACTACTTTTTTCTATTGAATACCGGGCCATCAACGCACAGTCCGGAAGCATATAGCATCGCGGCAGAATCTCGGAAAGCTGTTGATAAAGCTCATCGGGGAACTCATAGACAATCTTTTGTCTGTTATCCCCTAACGGGCATGAAGTTAGTGTGCCATGGGATGGAAAGTGACAGGAGAAAAACTCCTCGTCACCCGCAACTGATGGGATAATGACGAAACGCTTCACATGGAGTATTACCCGCAAAACGACTTCATGACTGCCCGACAGGTTCTGGCGTACGCACTCTTTCCGGAAATCATCTGCCGAAAAAAAAGTGCCAGGGGCCTCAGCTGACTGAAAGCCCCTGGTATCATATAAAAGTGTGATGGATTTCAATTACTCCCAGTTACCGGCGTT
>DCHH01000122.1:11244-11468 GCA_002315625.1 Bacteroidales bacterium UBA1757 | reverse complement strand
TTGTTGGCTTCAAAGATATTGCCGACCATCAGACCCGGATATTTTTCAAGTTTTTCTGCGGTCAGGCGAAGGTTGAGAACCTCCTGTTTGTCCATACCTACGAGATAGGTCTCGTACGGTGTATTGGCCTGGAAAACGCGGACGAAAAGTCCGGAAGCACCAGTGGTGATATCACCGGCCTGCAGCTCAAACTGCTCGCCGTGGGCAGCGTATGGCACATAGCG
>DCHH01000122.1:10656-11161 GCA_002315625.1 Bacteroidales bacterium UBA1757 | reverse complement strand
AGACCCCATTTTTCAATCAGTTTCTGGTTGCCGGAAGCGACAATCTTGGCGGCCTCCTGCTCGGTCAGACCGTCTTCCAGCTGCTTGTCCGTCAGAACGCCTTCCTTCAAGACGAAGGGCATTTCGGCATTCTTGACGAAATTGATCAGAGTGTCAAACTCGTTGGCATACTCGCCGTGGACATTCTTGAAGGCTACCTGTGCGGTACGAATGTCAACAAGGCGTTGGATAACTGCGTTGTCACGCTTTGTTTTTTCTTGGTCGAAGCGGATAGGACGCATGATGCTGTCATAGCAAAGATATGCCATCAGACAGCAGGCAATGATGAGAAGTGTACGGATAACTGCTTTCATAAAAGTATGTTGTTAATTGCTATTCTCAGTTATTTCAAAAATAATCGTACAAAAATAGCATATCGTTTTTAGATTTGCTACTTTTATGGTCGAAAATCAACATTTTTTTTGTAAATAATTTGTGTTCCGCATTTGCGAGACTCAAATAAGGC
>DCHH01000122.1:6021-10599 GCA_002315625.1 Bacteroidales bacterium UBA1757 | reverse complement strand
TGTTATGAGCATTGAAGAAGTCCGAAAAGAGGTGTTAGACAGGTTCGGATTCAAGCCGACGGATGACCAGTTCGAGGCTCTCGACCGTCTGCTGTCTTTCCTTTCTTCCCGTACCCATCAGGAAGTTTTCATCCTTCGCGGCTATGCCGGAACGGGTAAGACCACGCTCGTATCCGCACTTATCCGCTTCCTTGACGAAAAGAGTTATCCGTGCATTCTGATGGCCCCGACCGGTCGGGCCGCCAAAGTGCTGGCCAGCTACAGCAATCATCCGGCCACAACCATTCACAAAAAAATATATCGCCAAAAGACCGTTGACGGAAGCAACGACTGCTTCTCGCTTTCCGACAACATTGAAGACCACGCCCTTTTCTTCGTCGATGAAGCCTCGATGATTTCCAACGGTGGAGAGGATTCTTCTTTATTTGGAAGCGGTCAGCTGCTTGACGACCTGCTGCGCTTTGTCTATTCCGGCCCCCACTGCAAGCTGGTTCTGATGGGCGACACGGCCCAGCTCCCACCCGTAGGTAAATCGCTCAGTCCGGCCCTTGATGATGAATATCTGAAATCCTTGGGATTCGAAGTGCGGAGTATGGAGCTACGGGAGGTTCTCCGTCAGAGCGAAGGATCATCTCTGTTAGAAAATGCCACCCGACTTCGCTCCGCTATTGCTGACGGCCAGGTTGACGACCTCCCGACCCTTAGGACCAACAAACTGGATGTCATCCGTCTGCAGGGGGAAGAACTCATCGAACGCATCACTCAGTCGTACAATGAAGTGGGCATGGATGAATGCCGCATCGTCTGCCGGTCCAACAAGCGTGCCGTCCTCTACAACAAGGGTATCCGTGCCAGTATATTATATAAGGAGGAAGAACTGTCAACAGGCGACCTGCTGCTGGTTGCCAAGAACAACTACTTCTGGTCTCAGCCGTACAAGGAAGTTCCGTTCATAGCCAACGGAGACCTTATTGAAGTCGTGAAAGTACGCCGTACCCTTGAGATGTACGGATTCCGCTTTGCCGACCTGCTGGTTCGCTTTCCTGAGACAGACTGGGAAATGGAGGTACGGGTACTGTTGGACAGTCTGACTGCCGAAGCTCCCGCACTGGATGCGACTTCGCAGGAACGCCTCTACCAGGCCGTGCTGCAGGACTACAGCGACTGCCGCAACCGCAAGGATCTCTTCGAGAACCTCCGGAAAGACCCGTGGTTCAACGCTCTACAGGTCAAGTACGGCTATGCCATGACGTGTCACAAGTCGCAGGGCGGCCAATGGAAGCACATATACCTCGACCAAGGCTGGGTTACAGACGAAATGATGGGCCTTGAATACTACCGCTGGCTCTACACTGCCCTGACCCGTGCCACCGAAAAGGTCTATCTTGTCAACTTTGACGATAAATTTATCCATTGATTGGAAATTAAAATTTACTTTTGCGACAATCATTCATTCTGTCATCCATACATCATGAAAAAAATTCTGCTTTGCCTTTCTGTTTGTGTCGTTCTCCCCTTCATGGCCGGCGCTTACACTGTCAACGTCAACGAAGCTATGGAAAAAGCCTCCTCCTTTTTCCTGTCAAAACAGAATCCTGCCGCCACCAAGGCATCTGATGCTTCTGCCCTCGTCCCGATTTCACTTATCTGGCCTGCCTCAATCCAGTCAACAGCCAGTACGTCAGAACAATCCGACAAAGGGGAGCCTGCCTTCTACATCTTCAACCGTAACGACGAAAAGGGGTTCGTCATTGTTTCGGCAGAAAGCAGCACAATTGAAATCCTTGCCTATTCCTTAGACGATGCATTCGATATCGAATCAATGTCGCATGGCCCAAACGTATTCCTGGATGCCTACAGCGAACAGATTGCCGCTATCAGGTCCGGGAAGGCCACACCATTGAAGGCCGGCGGGAACAATTACACAAAGCATGAGCTCGAAACCGCCCATTGGAATCAGGACGGTCTGTGCTTCAATTCGAAATATGCCCCTGTCTCTGGCCAGGACACATGCTACTCGGGTTGCGCAGCCACCGCTATGGCCATTATGATGAAATACCACAAATGGCCACTGAAGGGTGAAGGGAGCAACAGCTATGTCTCCAAAAAGCTGGAAATCCCTCTGTCAATGGATTTCTCGACCATTACCTTCGACTGGGAAAACATGCCTTCCGAAATAAACAGTATTTCGTCAGAATATCAGTCAGACCAGATTTCCCAACTCATGAAGGCCTGTGGCGTAGCTGTTAACATGGATTACGGAGGAAAAAGGCAAAATGGTAGTAGCAGCCATACAGCGTATGTCTGTGGAGCATTGAGAAAATATTTTCACTATGATTATTGTCAATTCATTCAGAGAGATAGCACCGATTCTTCATGGGCGTCGCGTATCATGCATGAAATTGACAACCAACGACCCGTCATCGTCGGTGGTACTAGCACGACGGTGAGCAATGCCGGTCACGAATTCATCATCGACGGCTATGATGAACAGGGTATGTTCAGATACAACTTGGGATGGGGAGGAAAGAGTGCCTACTACGCTGACGGCAAAATCTCAACGGATTACAATTTCTTAATCAAGGAGGCCATCATCGGCATACAGCCACGCGACGGAAAAGCAGATGACCCATACTCTCCCCTGAGTTTCTCCTACATGGTGTTCTCTCCAAAAGGTAATATTAACGGATGTAACCTGTTCAACATTCGTGTGATTAACTTGTCAAATACATCCACAGAAGGTTTCCGCGGGTATCTTGCCATCGTACTGTCCGACA
The DNA here is from genome assembly GCA_002315625.1 of Bacteroidales bacterium UBA1757. Taxonomy (GTDB): domain Bacteria; phylum Bacteroidota; class Bacteroidia; order Bacteroidales; family UBA1402; genus UBA1757. The sequence continues at coordinate 7,822 of DCHH01000122.1, read as the reverse complement.
AAGACAAAAAGGTAAAAGCGACAGCAAGTCTAAGCAACTATTTTGATACCATTCCGGTGTCAATGAACTATCTGTGCAAGGACGGGGGCAGTTATGATTACTTCACCTTCAATTTATGCCAAATACCACAAGATGTAACTATCGAACAGACCGACAGATTATGGCTTGCTTCCTCCACCGACAAAGGTGCAACATGGAAACTGATCTATATGGTGTCAGATTCAATATCCTCGTACGCCGTTGCAGGCCACGAAAACGATATGACCCCATACTCACCAATTATGTTCAGCAACGGTTCGGAAAGCATAAGTATCGCCGGAAATTGGCTTCCTTTTGCAGCAGGAAAGAGATTTGATGCGAAGTTGACCAATTTTTACAATTATGGTTCCAACAAGTACAACGGGGAGTTGTTCATGGCTGTATGCGACTCAGCGACCATGAAAGTTAAAGCCGTCGTCAGCAATGCATTAGCCCTGGCTGATCTGAATCCTCGTTATGGTTATAAGTCCGCCACTATTAGTTGTACGCTTCCAAACGATGTCCCCCTCCGCGCCAGCGACCTCCTCACAGTTGTCACAAAAGCCAAAGGCGAGAGCAGTTATGCATACGTCACAACCATCCGTTTCCAAATGATAACTATTCCTCTGAGGGCTGGCCAATATACTTCAATAGAATCCGTAACTACAGACTCCGAAAATCTCAGCGGCCGCATCCGAATTTTCGCTCTTGACGGACGACTGGTCAGGACATGTACCTCTGAAGAATTGGAAGAGACACTCTCCGTTATGCCTCAGAATATCTACATCCTGAAATCCGATAACAACCTCACACGGAAAATCTTAGTCAAATAAATACAGTCCGGGCCAGACTTTACCTGAAAATATTCGCAATTTTCTTTTGCACATTCAAAAAATGAGCAGTATCTTTGCGGCCGTTATCGGGATGTAGCTCAGTCCGGTTTAGAGTACGCGTCTGGGGGGCGTGGGGTCGCTAGTTCGAATCTAGTCATCCCGACAACTTTTCAAGAAACTCACAATCAAGCGTTAGCAAGGTTGTGAGTTTTTTTGAAATTTAGTAATTTCGCGGCCGATTTTCGACAAACCAAACGCATGAAAGAACAAGCAATCAGAAACATTGCTATCATCGCCCACGTTGACCACGGCAAGACAACTCTGGTGGATGAACTGCTGAAGCAGTCCGGTGTTTACCGGGAAAATCAGGAGGTTGTAGACCGTGTTATGGACTCCGGAGACCTGGAGCGGGAGCGCGGAATCACGATCATGGCCAAGAATACGGCCGTTGTCTATGGCGATACCAAAATTAACATAGTAGATACACCGGGCCACGCGGACTTCGGCGGCGAAGTGGAACGTATCCTGAAGATGGTCAACGGTGTTATCCTTCTGGTGGATGCGGCGGAAGGCCCCATGCCTCAGACCCGCTTTGTGCTCTCCCGCGCACTGGAACTGGGTCACAAGGTGATTGTGGTCGTCAACAAGATTGACCGCCCGGACCAGCGGATCCACGAAGTGATTGATGAAGTTCTGGAGCTCCTGATGGATCTGAACGCAACCGATGAGCAGCTGGATTCCCCCATGCTTTTCTGCTCCGGCAGAAACGGCACCGCCAGCTACTCTCCCGAAGCTGTGGGAACGGACCTGAAGCCTCTGTTTAATACGATACTTGAATATATTCCTGCACCGGAGATGAACAACGATGCTCCCTTCCAGATGCTGGTCAGCAGCGTGGACTACAACGAGTATGTGGGCCGCATCGCGATCGGCCGCATCGAGCGGGGCGT
>DCHH01000122.1:4075-5936 GCA_002315625.1 Bacteroidales bacterium UBA1757 | reverse complement strand
GCCAAGGCGGTTTCCCTTTACCAGTTTGACGGACTGAGCCGCGTGCCTGTGACAGAAGCTACGTCCGGCAACATTATCGCCATGAGCGGCATCGGCGATGTCACCATCGGTGATACCGTCTGCGCCAGAGGCTTTGCAGAACCTCTGCCCTTTGTGAAAATCGGTGCGCCCACACTGGAGATGACCTTCTCCGTCAACGACAGTCCCTTTGCCGGGAAGGAAGGCAAGTTCGTCACCTCCCGCCAGATCCGTGACCGCCTCACCAAAGAGACCCTGAAGGATGTTTCCCTCCGTGTTTCCGATGTCCCCGGCAGTATGGACAGCTTCAATGTTGCCGGCCGCGGAGAAATGAGTCTCTCCATTCTGATCGAAACCATGCGCCGCGAAGGGTATGAATTTCAGGTGTCTCCTCCCCGCGTGCTGTACAAGGAGATCGACGGACAGCAGTGCGAACCCATTGAACGGGTAGTTGTGGACGTTCCCCAGGAATCCATGGGTTCCGTTATGGAGAAACTGGGCAGCCGCAAGGGTGAATTTGTGGAGATGAACCCTGTGGGCAACCGGATCAAGATGGAGTTCCTGGTTCCCTCCAGAGGCCTGTTCGGCTACCGGAATGAATTCCTCACGGATACCAAGGGCGAAGGCATTCTGGCCTCTGTTTTTGAAAACTATCAGCCCTACAAAGGGGACCTTTCCCGCCGTCACACCGGATCCCTCATCGCCCACGAAACCGGCGAAGCGGTCGCCTATGGCATCTGGAACGCCCAGGACCGCGGAATCATGTTCATCACCCCGGGCACGATGGTCTACGGCGGCATGATCGTCGGCGAGTGCCCCAAGATGGAGGATATTCCGGTCAACGTCTGCCGCACCAAGCACCTGACCAATACCCGTGCCTCCGGTTCGGACGAAGCACTGCGTCTCGTTCCGCCCCGGCAGATGAGTCTGGAGCAGTGCCTGGAGTTCCTGGCCGATGACGAGCTCCTGGAAGTTACGCCGAAGAATCTCCGCCTCCGCAAGAGTATCCTGGATCATGGTCTCCGTATGAAGACGGTCATGAAGAACCGATAAGATAATAAAACTGCTGTATGAAAAACCCCCGTCCCGTCAGGGCCGGGGATTTTTCATATCTTCCGTCTGTTTTCCGTCTTTACCATTTTACTGAAAAAAAGAAAACCCGCTTGCTTATTCTTTGACGATCGGGTATAATAATCTGTAAATCTCAAAAAATGAAAGGAGTGAAAAATGTGACAAAATATATTATCAAACGAATCCTGCTTGCAATCCTTACGATAATTATTATTTGTGCTCTTACATTTTTTACGATGCATGCGGTGCCCGGAGGACCGTTCAACCGGGAAAAAGCGCTGAGTGAAGCCACCATCAATGCACTCAACGCCCGGTACCATCTGGATCAGCCGGTCTTCAAACAGTTTCTTTTATGGATGAAGGGCCTGCTCCACGGGGATTTCGGAGTTTCTTTGAAAAATGGCCGTGATATCTCAGCCGTCATTGCCGAGTCTTTCCCCATTTCCTGCCGCCTGGGCCTTACGGCTGTAACGATCGCCCTGCTCTGTGGAACGGTCTTTGGCAGCTTCGCAGCCCTGATGCGGAACCGGCTGCCGGACCGGATCATTGTGTTTCTTTCCACCCTGTTTACTGCTGTGCCCAGTTTCGTTCTGGCAACCCTTCTGCTGCTGGTGTTTGCCATCAAGCTGGGCTGGTTCCCGGTCTGGAGCGCGAACTCCACCAGTTATACACTCCCGGTCATCGCCCTCTGCGCCTATCCCATGGCCTATACCACCCGCCTTGCAAAAACAAGCATGCTGGATGCTCTGAGCCAGGATTACATCCGAACGGC
>DCHH01000122.1:0-3972 GCA_002315625.1 Bacteroidales bacterium UBA1757 | reverse complement strand
CCGGAGATTGCCTATATCATCACCGGATCCATGGTCGTGGAGACGGTTTTCACCGTCGGCGGGATTGGAAGCAAGTTTGTCAATTCCATCAACAACCGGGACTACACGATGATCATGGCCACTACGGTTTTCCTTGCGACGCTGATGGTGGTCGCCAACCTGATCTGTGACCTGCTCTACAAGGTCGTAGACCCGCGTATCAAATACGACTGAGGGAGGAAAAGAATATGGCTGACAACAATAAACTCCCGAAAAAAAATCTCCTCTCAACGCAGGTGAATCTGAGCAGATTTGAACCTGCCACCGAGGAGGAAAAGCGCCAGCAGGACGTGATGAGCGAGTCCGTCACCTTCTTTAAAGACGGTATGCGGAAGCTGTTTAAAAATCCGCTTGCCGTGGCGAGCATCATCGTCCTTTTCTGCATCATTGTTACGATCATTGTTGCACCCATGATTGTCCCCTACAGCTACGAGGAAATGCTTTCCGTCAACGGAAAGCGGGACAAAGGTGCCAAGAATCTGGCTCCCTTTGAGTACAGCAAAGCGGAACAGAAATACATTGCAGACGGGAATTACCGCTTCCCTCACATCTTCGGTACGGACGAACAGTGCCGTGACTACTTTATCCGTGTCATTTACGGTACCCGTGTTTCCCTGATTATCGGTTTCTTCGCGAGCATCATTGTTCTGGTGATCGGAATGATCTACGGCAGTATTTCCGGCTATATCGGCGGAAAAGTGGACCTGATTATGATGCGCATTGTAGACATCATTTACTCTCTGCCGGATATGCTGGTGATTATTCTTCTCTCGGTAGTTCTGAATGAAGTGATTCATTTCCCCTCCGGTTCCTTTCTGGCAAAAGTGGGAACCAATATGGTTTCGCTGTTCCTGGTGTTCGGCATGCTCTACTGGGTAACCATGGCAAGACTGATCCGCGGTCAGATCCTTTCCATCAAGGAGAACGAATATATTCTTGCAGCCAGATCCATCGGAGCGAAGCCGGGCAGAATCATCCGCAAACATATTCTGCCCAACTGCATTTCAGTCATCATCATTTCTACGGCCCTTCAGATCCCCTCCGCTATTTTCACGGAGAGCTATCTGAGCTTCGTCGGTCTGGGAGTCCGGGCTCCGATGCCCTCTCTGGGGTCTCTGGCCAACTCTGCCCGCGAAGGTCTGCAGAGCTATCCCTACAAACTTGTGTTCCCCGCTCTGGTCATCTGCCTCATCGTTCTGAGCCTGAACCTTCTGGGGGACGGCCTTCGTGATGCCTTTGACCCAAAATTGAAGAGGTGAGTGCCATGAGTGAAAAACTGCTGAGTGTACAGAATCTGCACACCTCCTTCTTCACCGATTCCGGTGAGGTGCAGGCGGTAAACGGTGTTTCGTTTGATCTGGATGCGGGTGAGATTCTCGGTATTGTGGGTGAATCCGGTTCCGGAAAATCCGTCACAGCATATTCGGTTATGCGGATTCTTGCCGATACCGGTAAAATCAAGGAAGGCAGGGTCCTGTACAAGGGTCAGGATCTTACCACCTGGAGCGAAAAGCAGATGCGTGAATTCCGTGGAAAGTGCTGCTCCATTATCTTTCAGGATCCCATGACTTCCCTGAATCCTGTCTTTACAATCGGGAACCAGCTGATCGAAGCGATTACCCTGCATACGAACCGCAGGGGCAAAGAGGCTCACGACCGGGCGGTTGAGCTTCTGGAAATGGTGGGAATCAATGAGCCGGAGCGCCGGTTGAAGCAATACCCCTTCGCTCATTCCGGAGGTATGCGGCAGAGAGTCATGATTGCCATGGCGCTTGCCTGTGAACCGGATATTCTCATCGCCGATGAACCTACCACGGCACTGGATGTAACGGTGCAGGCGGACATCATGGATCTTCTGGAAGATCTGAAGAATACAACGAATCTGAGTATTATTCTGATCTCCCATAACCTGAATATGGTTACGGAGCGAAGCGACAGAGTCATGGTCATGTACGCGGGAAGACTGATGGAGATCGCGGAAACAAAGGAGATCGTCGAAAACCCGATGCATCCCTATACCATCGGCCTGATGAACTCCCTTCCCGATATCACGCAGGAAGGACAGAAGCTGACTGCGATCCCGGGTGAACTTCCGGATCTTACGTCCCAGAAACCCGGATGCGCATTCTGCCCCAGATGTTCCAGGGCAATGCCGATCTGCAGCGTTGAGGAACCGGAACTGAGATAATATAAACCCGGTCATCTGTGCAGATGCCACCTGTACGCGGAAAAGAAGGAGGACGAGACATGAGTGAAAGCATTCTCCGTGTAGAAGACCTGAAAATCCATTTTCCGTTAAAGGCTTCCTTCGATGATACGATTCACCGCAGAGCGGCGAAAACAGTGAAGGCGGTAGACGGGGTCAGCTTTGAGATCCGTAAGGGTGAGACTCTTGCACTGGTAGGCGAGAGCGGCTGCGGAAAAACCACCATCGGCAAAGCGCTGGTACGTCTGAATACCCCTACCGGCGGACAGATCCTCTATAAGGACGTTGATATTTTCAAGCAGGACAGGAAAGCGTACAGCAAGCAGGTCCAGTATATATTCCAGGATCCCTATTCTTCCCTGAATCCGCAGATGAGCGTCATGGATATTGTACGCAGACCTCTGGATATTTTCGATCTGTATCCGAGGCAGCAGAGAGAGAAGAGAGCGCTTCAGCTGCTGGATATGGTAGGCATTGCTTCCAATCAGGTCTACCGGTATCCCCATGAGTTTTCCGGCGGTCAGCGGCAGAGGATCAGTATTGCGAGAGCGCTTGCGGTGGAACCGGAAATGCTCGTGGCAGATGAACCGACATCGGCTCTGGATGTATCGATCCAGTGTCAGGTACTGGACCTTTTGGGAGATCTCAGAAAGGAACTGAATCTCACAATGCTTTTCATCTCCCATGATCTGGGCGTGGTGAACTACATTTCCGATTATGTGGTCATCATGTATCTGGGACATATCATTGAACGGGGAAAGACAAAGGAAGTATTCAAAAATCCCATGCATCCCTATTCCAAGGCGCTTCTGGCAGCACTGCCTGTCCGCGGAGCTACCAAACATGAGCGCACGATCCGTCTGGAAGGCTATATTCCAAGCCCGATCAATCCGCCCTCAGGATGCCTGCTGCATCCCAGATGCCCTTACGCGCAGCAGTGCTGCAAGGATACGGTTCCGGAGATGATCAGACTCGGAGACGGGCATTCCGTTGGATGTCTTTTTGCGGAAAAACAGAATTTTGAAGCAAGAAACATCATACTTTAATCGAATTTAGCAGGACCGGGAGCTCCTGTTAGAGATGGCAGTATCAAAAGAAAAGGAGGAAATTCAAAAAATGAGGAAGAAATTAGCAATCATCCTGGCAGTCCTTATGGCAGCGGCATCCATCGCAGCATGCGGAAACAAGGCAGATACAGGAGCAGCAGCCCAGGCAGAGACCCAGGCAGCAACCCAGGCGGCAACTCAGGCAGCGACCCAGGCAGCTACAGAGGCAGCCCCCGCACCTGCAGAGACTCAGGACGTTACCATTACCGTTGGTTTCGATGCTGAACCCACATCCCTTAATCCGATGATCACCGGCGCGACCCTTTCCTACTGGTGCAGCGACATGGTTCACGGAACCCTTGTTACTTTCAACGAGAACAACACAGAGATCATCCCGAATGTTGCGGAATCCTGGGAGTACGAGAACGACAAGAGACTGGTTTTCCATCTCCGCAAGGATGTATATATGCATAACGGAGAACAGGTGAAAGCCGATACCATCAAGTTCACGATGGAGTGGAACCTGAATAAGGACAATGCTTCCAAACTGAGAAGTACCTTTGAACCTTATATCGATAATGTGGAAGTCGTTGATGACTTTACAGTAGCTTTCAATCTGAAGTCGACATTTGCTCCCCTGTTAAAGTCCCTGTGGCATATGCCCATCATCAGTGCAAGCAC
>DCHH01000088.1 GCA_002315625.1 Bacteroidales bacterium UBA1757 | reverse complement strand
TAAGGTATTTCCCACGCTCGTCCGTGGGGCTGCCGTGAATGGCCAGACCGCCGAAAATCGCATCGAACTGATCCGCATATGCCACGTCATAGTAACAGGCGAGCATATTGAGCAGCAGGCTTTTCCCGAAACGCCTCGGACGCAGGCAGAAGGCGAACCGCACGTCAAATTCAAGCTGCGGGATAAAAGCGGTCTTATCTACATAGTAATACTTTTCGCGTCTGATGGTGGCAAAATCGGTTACCCCGTACGGGATGGGACTGTAATTCGGTTTCGAAATGTTCATGGCGATGAGTCTCTTTTCCAGTGCAAATATAAACCACACGCCTCATTTGAACAAATTGCCCGGGAGAAATCCTGGTCGGCGGAGGGTTCACAAAAGTGGGCCCCACGGGTGAGTTGTGGGGGCCATTAAAAGTCAAAAGCCAGGGGGAGGAGGTCGGCGCAGTCTGCTATACGAATGATTTTTTCCTGACCGACCAGCAGCAGCACTATCGGCTGGCCAAAACGTTGGCGGTATTCCGACATTACCTGACGGCATTCGCCACACGGGGTTATGGGCGAACCGGTAAGGCTTGTTCCCTTGCCGCCGGCAATGGCCATCGCTTCAAAGGGGATGCCCGGATGGTTCGCTGAGGCGGCAAACATGGCCGTCCGCTCGGCACACAATCCTGCCGGGTATGCCACATTTTCCTGATTTGAACCCGTGACAACCGTGCCGTCTGCCAAGAGTAGGGCGGCCCCCACCTGAAAACCCGAATATGGAGCCCATGCCCCATCACGGGCTGCAATGGCCTGCTCCACCAACGACCTTTCCCGGGGCTCGAGTCCGTTGGGGCCGGCCAATTCCTGATAACTGAATGAATATGTCTTGTCCATTATGATGTGAAAATTAGAGGTGGTTCACAGAGCACCTGTCCATCCAGTCTGACGGGCACAGTATGGTTTGAGTATAAATTCTCCTGCTTCGAGCAACCGCCGCAAACAAGCAGAAAGCAATAAAGAATTGTCAGCCGAAGTTTCATACGTGCAAAGGTAACGCATTTTTTTTGAAAAGGGGTTATGCCCCACACGGGTTGGCTCCCACGGGTCACCCATTGAAAGCAGTTGCATATTTTCAGTATGGCACTTATCTTTGTAAGGTGAATTTGTGAAATAATAACCGTTTTTTTGAACCTCGCTGTTACCTTGCCATAAGCTCGAATCATGGATACAAAGCAATATAACTCCCTCTTCTCCTTTATTTGGAACATTGCCAACGATGTGCTGGTGCATGCTTTTGAAAAGGGCGACTACAAAAAAATCATACTGCCGTTCATGGTGCTTCGCCGTATTGACGTTCTCCTTGAACCGACCAAATCGGCCGTACTCCAGAAAAAGGAGTTCTGCGACAGCCATAACCTTGTTGACTATACTCCGTTCCTCACACAGGTGACGGGTTATCCGTTCTACAACACTTCTGCATTTACTATGAAGACATTGAAGAATGAGATTGACCCGCAGCGCCTTAAGATGAATATCATTGAATATTTCAATGGATTCTCCATGGATGTTCAGGACATCATTGAAAAGTTCAAACTCCGTCAGCAGGTCGATAACCTTACAGAGGCCGGACGCCTGGGTTCCCTTCTCGAGAAGTTTACAGACGAGAATATAAACCTTTCGGTCAAGCCGGTCTTGGAGGAAGTGACTGGGGATGACGGCACAAAGAGGATGGTGGATCGGCTGCCTGGACTCGACAACCACACCATGGGAACCATTTTCGAGGAACTGCTACGCAAGTTCAATGAGGAAAACAACGTGACCGAAGCCGGTGAACACTTCACCCCCCGCGATTATGTGCGTCTTCTCGGTCAGCTGGCCATTGAACCGGTCAAAGACAAGATTGCCGACAATACATACACCATCTATGACGGTGCATGTGGTACCGGCGGCATCCTGACCATTGCCCAGGAAGAGATAGAACGTATTGCCAAGGAAGAGGGCAAGCGTGTCCGCACCAGCATTTTCGGTCAGGAACTGCAGCCCGATACATACGCCACCTGCAAGGCAGACCTCATGATTTCGGGAAATATCAACAAGTTCACCTACCGGCTTGGTACTGTGGATCATCAGTACATTGCCTTTGGCTCCACCATCAGCCAGGACGGACATGCCGGTGAGACTTTCGACTTCTGTATCTCCAACCCTCCTTTCGGCACCCCATGGAAGGAAGACCTGAAGAACTGGGGACTTGGCGACAAGAAGGAGATTACCGACCCGCGCTTCTTTGCTCCAACAGGGCCCGGCACAAGCTCTGTTGTGACAAGTTTCATCCCCGATATTGGCGACTGTCAGATGCTGTTCCTTGCCAATAACGTAAGCCGGATGAAGAACACGCCGCTTGGCACCCGTATCGTTGAGGTGCATAATGGTTCATCGCTCTTTACCGGCAGTGCCGGCGGCGGCGAGAGCAATCTGCGCAAGTACATCATCGAAAATGATCTGCTGGAGGCTGTCATCGCCATGCCAGAGAAAGATTTTTACAATACTGGCATCTCTACATATATTTGGATTGTAACCAACCGCAAAGAGGAAAGGCGAAAGGGGTATGTCCAGCTCATCGATGCCAGCAACATCTGTTCGCCACTTCGCAAGAACCTTGGCGAGAAGAACTGCGAGACAACGGCCGATGACCGCCGCCGCATAATTCAGCTGCTTATGGACTTCAAGGAGACACCCGAGAGCAGGATATTCCGAAATGAGGAGTTCGGCTACTGGCAGGTGCCTGTGATGCGCCCAAAGCGTGATGCAGATGGTAACATAATCCTGAAGAAGGGCAAACCGCAGATGGTATGTGAGAAGAAGGAAAGCGAGCAGATACCGTTGCTCTACGAAGGCGGTATCGGGGCGTTTTACGAGAACGAAGTGAAGCCATACGACAGCGAGGCGGAGTTTGGCGAGCCCATCATAGGCTATGAACTCTCCTTCACCAAGTATTTCTACAAGCCGGTGCAGCTGCGTTCCCTCGAAGAGATCATGCACGACATCAACGTCCTTGAGTCAGAAACCGACGGCCTATGGGCTGAAATACTGAAGTAGTATGGAGAAGATATCTATTAGATTCTACAACGACCAGTTGGTGCGTGCCGTATGGAATGAGGAGGAGTCTATGTGGTATTTGGCGATAGTGGACGTTGTGGGCGCTATAACAAAAAGTGAAGCTCCACGAAAATATTGGTCTGTGCTGAAGACTCGACTGAAGAAGCAAGGAAATGAGCTGGCTACAAACTGTAGTCAACTGAAATTGACAGCTACTGATGGAAAGAAATATTTAACTGATTGTATATCTCAAAGTAGGTTGACTGAACTTGTGAAACTATTGCCAAACAAGAACGCCATAGACTTCCTTGATTGGTTCACCTATGCCGACAATACGATTGATGGTCAAAGCAGACAGAAAGCATACGATCTGTTTGAAAGTGGAATCTTAAATAAGTTAGAACCTGGCAGCATCAAATGCCTTCAGCAGATTCATGCATATCTGTTTGGTGGACTATACACTTTTGCCGGTCAATTGCGCACCAAGAATATCAGCAAGGGAGGTTTTACGTTTGCCAACTGCCAGTATTTCTCCTCCATCCTGCACAACATAGAGATGATGCCGGAAACGACCTTTGATGAGATTGTCAGCAAGTATGTGGAAATGAATGTGGCTCACCCCTTTATGGAGGGCAATGGACGTAGCACCCGCATCTGGTTGGATTTGATATTCAAGCGCTCGCTTAAGAAGTGTGTCGACTGGAGCAGGATCAACAAGAATCAATATTTGGAGGCGATGCGAATGAGTGTGGCTGATGATGCTGACATAAGACGTTTGCTTCAAGGAGCCCTGACTGACGACATCAACAGCCGAGACATGTTCATGAAGGGCATCGACTATTCATATTACTACGAGCAGGAGGACTAAGGTATGGAGAGGTATAGTGAATATAAGGATAGCGGGGTGCAGTGGCTGGGGGAGATTCCGGGGCATTGGAGAGTTGCTCGTCTAAGACATATTACTCAAAAAATAGGAAGTGGTTCTACACCAACAGGCGGTTCTAGTGTTTATGTAGATCAAGGAGTAATATTTCTCCGTAGTCAAAATATATATAATACAGGATTATTTTTAGATGATGTTGCGTTTATTACGGATTCTGTACATGAGCAAATGAAAGGAACTCATGTACAGGAAGGCGATATTCTATATAATATAACTGGTGGATCTATCGGAAGATGTTGTATTGCACCGCATGATTTAGGAGAGGCCAATGTAAACCAACATGTTTCAATTGTACGCCCGTGTGCCAATGTAGAAAACAAATATTTACTATATAACCTTCAATCATGGTATTGCCAAAACCAAATGTGGGTGTTACAGACCGGAGGCAATCGTGAGGGGCTTAGTGCTACAGCTTTTGCGAAGTTTCATATTGCGTTCCCCCCTTTCCCCGAACAGCAATCCATCGTGTCATACCTTGACGATAAGTGTGCGAAGATAGATGCGTTATTGGAAAGAAAACAGAAGCAGATAGATTTGTTGGCAGAGACGAAACAACGTGTCATTGCTGATGCCGTGACTCGTGGCTTAGATGCTAACGTCAAGATGAAACCAACTAATATCCCTTGGTTGCCGGAGATACCGGAGCATTGGGATTTCATCAAGATGAAATATCTTTTCAGTGAAAGAAGCGAAAAAAATCATCCCAATGAGCCAATGCTATCTGCAACTCAAACAGAAGGTGTGATACTTCAATCAAAATATAAGGGAAGAGTAGTAGTCGTAAATACAGGATTTGAAGGACTTAAATTTGTGAAGGTAGGTGATTTCGTTATTCACCTACGCTCGTTTCAGGGTGGTATAGAAATAGCCTATGATCAAGGTGTCATTAGTTCCGCATATACAGTTTTAGCTTCGAGAGATTCTAAATATTCGGATTACTATAAATTTCTTTTCAAGAGCATACCATTCATAGATTTATTGAAGATTTGTGTAACAGGAATTCGCGAAGGACAGAATATCAACTATTC
>DCHH01000139.1 GCA_002315625.1 Bacteroidales bacterium UBA1757 | reverse complement strand
TCAACAAAATGGAGGAACTCATCGTACGGCGGTTTTTCCTTAAGGCAAAGTACTCGGGGCACAGGAAGCACCGGGAAACCTTCTGCCGAAAGCCTGCGGGTGAACACCTTGCTGTTTTCGTGGGCACTGCCGCAGACAATCAGACTGTTGTCAAGGAAAATCCTCTCTGGCCTGTTCTGGTTGTCGGGATATACCCGTATCATTCCCAGTCGGATCTGGTTCTCCAGATACGCCTTCCAGAATGCTGCACTTCCTCCACTCAGCACATTTCCGTTGCTCAGCCTTACACAATGGAGCAGGTCGGCATCTGTCTGAGCGTCAGGCACATGGTACGGAACCCCTTTTGTTGTCGCTCCTCCCCTGATTTCCAACAATTTGTCAGCAGACGAGCAGATAGCGGGGAAGTCCGGGTCAGCGGCAAATGCCGTATCGGAGAGCAATGTTTCACCTATAAAGCACATGCCATTCCGGACCGAGCGGCCGGTATCGGTGTTGGCGGGTTGAATCAGCAGACTCTCCTGCCCCATCACAGACGCAATGGCCCTCATCTCGGGCACGACCCATCCGCGCAGCACGGAGTCGATTTTCTTGACCACACGGGTTATTCCGGCTACCTTCAGGTTTGCAGCTATCAGGCGGCTGATTTTCTCAGCACCTTCACATGTGAATGAACGGGTATTTTCGGCCAGCACTACCACATCAGCCTTGACGCTTGAAAGTGTCTCAACATCAGGAATATCCACAAGGAATGCGACCCTCACCCCAAGTCGCATGCAGATACCCGCAACCTCCGCGGCACCTGTAAAGTCATCGGCTATTACTGCTATCATACAGAAAATCAATGATTAAGAGCCATCTTCAAGGCGTAGTCGATGGAAATGAGCATGGCGTCTTCCGAAGCGATGCCCTTTCCTGCAATCTCAAAGGCAGTCCCGTGGTCAACCGAAGTACGGATAATCGGAAGTCCCAAAGTGATGTTCACTCCCTTGACACTGTCCATCTTCTGCTTTTCATTGTTCCACTTGAAGCCCACAAGCTTGAATGGAATATGCCCCTGGTCGTGGTACATAGCCACACAACCGTCGAACTTTCCTTGCACAGCCTTAGCAAAAATAGTATCCGGCGGCACAGGCCCTTCCACATCAAACCCCTTTGCTTTTGCCTCCTCAATAGCCGGAATTATCTGCTCGATTTCCTCGCGGCCGAAGAGTCCGTTCTCGCCGCTGTGGGGGTTCAGACCGGCCACAGCCAGATGAGGCTTTGCAATTCCGAACCTGCAGCAGGCATCATTGAGCAGACCGATACAGTCGAGCACGCGCTGCTTGGTGGCTCTGTCACAAGCCTCCCGAAGCGAAACATGCGTACTTACGTGAATCACGCGCAGACTGTCGTCGGCCAAAAGCATGGCATAGTTCTTCGTACCAGTGTAATGGGCATAGATTTCGGTATGACCCGAGAAGTTGTGTCCCGCCACATGGATTGCCTCCTTATTAATAGGGGCAGTGACAGTAGCGTCAACCTTTCCCTCCATAGCCAGCGCAATATTCTCGCGGACAGCCTCGAAGGCCGCATGACCGCACATTGCACTTACCTGACCATAGACCAGCCCTGAAAGGTCAACATTTGCAAGGTCATACACATCAACCGTTCCGGGGGTGAACAGAGCCTCTTCCACGCTGTGGATGGGGTGTATGTTCAAGGTGAAAGGAAGGAACGACAAAGCGGCCTTCATCACCCCCGCATCGCCGACCACCATTGGGCGGCAACGGTCATAGACTTCGGCATTTTTCAAAGCTTTGAGGGTGATTTCGGGGCCGATTCCCGCCGGGTCACCCATGCTTATACTAACTATTGGTTTCATAATCTTCAATTTCCGTCATCCTGAACTCGATTCAGGATCCCTTGTCTATCAATACACCGCCCGATAAATAGCAATAGCATCCTCGCGCGTAATCTCGCGAGGATTATTGACCAGAAGCCGTGTCACGTTCATAGCCATATCGGCCATCTCCGGAATATCCTCCTCCTTAACCCCCACCTCAGCCAAATGCTGCGGAATCCCGCAAGCAGCCGACAAACCGCCGATAGCATCAATGCAAGCCTCAGCATTGCAAACAGAGTCATCAGTCGTTTCCAGTCCGAGAGCCCTCGAAATCTCCGAGAAGCGGGCCGCAGCCTTGGGCTTATTAAACTCCATGACGGCCGGCAGCAGCAAGGCATTGGCCAGACCGTGAGGCAGATGATACTTACCAGCCAGCCCATACGAAAGGGCATGAACGCCGCAGGTATTGACCGGTCCGAGACACAGGCCGCCCATCATCGATGCAATAGCCATAGCCTCACGTGCCGGGCGATTGCGGCCATCCTTCACAGCCTTGAGCAAATTCTTATAAATCAGCACAATGCCTCTCAAAGCAAAGGTATCGACCACAGGATTGGCATTGACGTTCATATATGCCTCAACGCAATGGCACAGGGCATCCATACCGGTTTCAGCCGTAATCTTTGCAGGAAGAGTCATAGTCAGTTCTGCATCCACAATAGTGGCATCGGGCAGGAGATATGGGCTGATAATCCCCTTCTTCTCCCCGTCCTTTGCATCCAGAAGGATGGCATTGGGCGACACCTCGCTTCCCGTGCCTGCCGTCGTAGGCAGACAAACCAGAACCGCCTTGCGCGGCTGGAGCTTTCCGTTGCCGAAGCAGTCCTCAATTGCTGTTCTCCTGCCAGAGAGGGCTGCAAGCAACTTTGCAATATCAAGTACGCTTCCACCGCCAACACCGACAACGGCATCGGGGCCGAACCGTTCAGCTTCCTTGTGGAGAGTGTTGAAATACTCCGTAGTAGGCTCTCCGGGCCAGGCGTACTGGAGAGTTTTAACTTTCAGTTTAGCCTCAGCCGCGGCATCAAGCTGCGGCTTAATGGCATCCCAGATTGGGTCGGTCGAAAGGACGAGCACCTTCTTGCAATCCTTATTCTTGCAGAAATCAATCCATTGCGATGCACACCCCATTCCGACCGTCACCTTGCCGGGGAACGACATATTAACTGTATTCATATCGTTATAAATTGCTTTTCTTGTAATCGTAAATTGTCAGTCCCTCTTCCAAATCAGGCTTGGGGAAGAACAGGCTCGCCACATAGCCTACCACCA
>DCHH01000109.1:10248-10801 GCA_002315625.1 Bacteroidales bacterium UBA1757 | reverse complement strand
TAAAATACGAATTTTTTTTGAGTGATTAGTGTGTTGCGGAAATGGTGATTCTGCCTTGAGGGGCTGAATATTCGGAAGGAATTGCCTTATCTGGCATTTGGTCGATAAACCGGGTGATACATTCCCTGTCGGTTAATGGAGTGCCGTAACTCAATACTTCGCAATCTTCAAACAATTTCGGAATAGAGGTGACATACAATTCATTCAAAGCAATCTCATACTTTGCAGTCATGTCCAGGCCTACATAGGCTTGAGTCCCTTCATCCCAAACCATAACATTGGACAGTGCTGCGGTAGCTCCGGAAATCTCTATAGTATAGCAAAGACCGGAGATTTGGGGGAATGCCGCTGACTTTTCCGGCATCTGATAGTTGACCGCTGAAAGAAACTTCAGAAGGTCCAGTCCTGTAATACTCAGTTTGACAATGGGATTGTCGTATATAAAAGCATTGATTATATCCCCTTTTGAGATGTCACCGGCACTGATGTTGTTCCGAATGGTACCACTTAGGGCAATACCTATCTGGGACGACGTGAGACATGCGAATGCGTC
>DCHH01000109.1:0-10149 GCA_002315625.1 Bacteroidales bacterium UBA1757 | reverse complement strand
ATTATCTGGCTGCACTCGGCGACTATCTTCAAATTTGCCTCATTAACTGCGGCAGAAACTAAAGTGCTGACGTATGATATGTCGTCTGTATTCAAAAGAGAGCATGAAGAATTAAGGACATCGGGACTGATCCACAACGAACCGACTCTGTCAAACGAATAGCCTGTCTGACAGAAATGAACCTTGTTGCCATTTTTGTTGGGCACCTGCTCGTTGTAAAGATGATGCGTATGTCCGTCCAAAACGGCATCAATACCGTATGTTTCGGCAATGAGGCGGGTACTTGTCCACTCCGAAGCTGCTTCCGTCGCATCTTCACCAAGATGAGAAAGGAGCACAACATAATCAGCACCCTCATTTTTTGCCTTGTTGACGCTTTGCTGTACCATTTGTGACATGTCACTGGAATGCATATCATACAACTGCTTGCCCTGTGCGTCATACATTACGCCACGCGCACCGTCCATGGCGGCAGGAGTAGAGCATCCGACAAACGCTATCTTTTTCGAACCGGCCGTCTTTATCACGTATGGACAAAATACCGTTTCTCTGGACCCGGCCAGTCCGCCGTTGATATAATCTCCTACGCTGACAACAAGAACGTAGGAAGTGTCAGTAGAGAGAATGGCATCACGAAGACCGGCTATTTTAGGATATCCGTCAATATTGCAATGCACATCGTTGTCAAAGAGAATGACAGTTGATTTATCCGACTGCGAAGGAATAACTTCTTTGGTACAGAAATTAAGGAAACAAAAAGAAGGAGATATAAGGTAATGGCAGGTCTCATAGATATCGGATTGATATATTTTTTAGGTGCAAAATAACCATTTTTTTCAGGATTGCCAAACTTATCCCATCCTTAATGAACTTATTGAACGGGAACACTAGGGAAATACCTAATATCTATATCAGCCTTCTTAGCCTGATTCTGTTGAATCTTTGAAGACAGACATATACGATGTTAATGATGAAATCGATAATTGCCACCGTTACAATTATATAGACATGTCCGAGCCACAGAGTCGCTGCAATTGAAAGAAGGCTGAGCATGGCTGCAACCTCATGTACGATTTCTGTCTGGGAGATAATTCCGAGCAGATCCTTGTGTGGCATGGCTTTGAAATCGTAAAATCTGGCATCGTATGTCGGAAGACAATGCTTCCATCTACGGAACCCTATTAGCCGATAAAAGCCTTTTTCCCACCGTATTTCTTTGAACCAGACAGACTCGTCATTTGCCTTGTTCTTCATTATTCCTACAACGATGATTGCGGAAAGGATCCAGATGATCAGATGAGTGGCAAGGCATCCTGTAAGTACGGCAAACGTACTGAAGATTGAATTCTCGCCATTATATAAGCAGGCAAAGATTATCGTCAAAACGAATAACAGAGGTAATCCGAATATGAATATGTGTTTTGTCCTCATATTGAATGGAAGTGGAATCTTCTGTATGGCAAAGATATAGCAACTCTTGCTTTTCCCGAAACGGAGTTCGTATTTTTCGCGAATGATACGCGAAAAATACGAAAAACAAAAAAAGAAAACAGCCCGGCGGGGAGGCCGGGCTGTTTGTGGGGATGGGGTGGAGAAAATTATTTCTCGGCGGGTGACATTACTACTGTGGTGTAGTTGCCGGATTCGACAAGCTGCTTGGCGATGGCGGAAATCTTCTCCTTGGTCAGGCCGTTGATGGCGGCTTCGAGTTCGACGTCCTTGTTTTCGCCGAAACGGTAGAAGCCTTCAAGATTGTTCCTCCAGTATCCGTTGCTGATGCGCTGCTGCGGAAGCTGAGCCTTGAAATACTCCACGGTGCGGTTGAAGTAGTCGTCAGAAATCTTGCCCTCGGCAATCTCCTTCATGCCTTTCTTGGCGAGCTCCTCAAGAGAAGCGGCCTGCTCCTTGTTGGTGTCGAAGACTACATACATGATGCAGCCGGGAACGGGAACACGCTGGAAATCGTTCTGGGTGCTGGCGCCGTAGGTACCGCCCTCCTCTTCACGAAGAGTATCGGTATAGAGCATCTGAAGAATATAATCCAGGGAACTCAGATAGAAACGGTTTTCGACGGTAGGATTAAATCCGACATTGTAATACTGGAAGACAGAAACCTTCGGAGCCTCCATTGTAATTTCGAAGCGGTCTGAGTACTCACCGGCGCGAAGTCTTTCACCTCTGTCAATGTAAGTGGTGGCCTTCTTTCCCTTGGGCAGCGAACCGATGTACTTCTCGACGAGAGGCTTGAGAGTCTCAAGGTCAACATTTCCGACTACATAGAACACTGCACCGGCGGCATCCTTGAACAGAACATTCTGATAAACCCTCTTGTAGGTTTCAAGATTGGCTTTCTCAACGACATCCTCATCGATGAAGAAGTTTCTCGGACCGTCTTCCATCATGGCAAGAGTACTATGCCTGCTGAACTGCATGTTCGGTGTGGACATAATGTTCGGAAGAACGGCGCGAAGCTGGTTGAGGGCTACCTCGTATTCGTTGGCGTCAAAACGGGGCTGAGTGAACTGCAGATAGAGAAGCTGCAGGGCAGTCTCAACATCCTTCGGAGAGGAATTGCCGGAGAAACCGTGGTAGTCGTCATTTACGTACGGGGCAATGCTGGCAATCTTTCCGGAGAGAACCTTGGGAAGGTCGGTGGCTGAGAAATTGGCAACACCGGTGCAATTGTTGACACACGAAAGAACATTACTTTCGAAAGAGAACAGGTCGGCATCATCAATCAGGGACTCGCCGCCAGGGAGCAGGAAGTCGTACAATACCTGGTCCTTCTTGTACTCGGTGGGGAGAACAACAACCTTTACTCCATTGGAGAGAGTCCATTCAGTGGCCCCGTAGAGGGTTTGGGCGCTCTTCTTTACCTTGCCGTTCTTGATTGCAGAAGCGTCAAGCAGGGCGGCAGCAATAGCCTCCTCCTTGGGAGCCTCAATCTCCATAGTGCGGGTATTCTCAAGCAAAGCCTTGATTTCGGCTTCTGCAGGATGTTGAATCTGGCTCGGGCCGAAGAGAACGATGGAGATATTCTTGTCGGTAATATACTGGGGAATAATCTGGTTGATGATACCGGCATTCAGCTGGGCGAACAGAGCCTGGGTAAGCTGGAGCTCAATAGAGGGTTCCAGATAGGGCTCGTTGTTGATGAAATAACCCATGATGGGATAGATGAAATCGGCATTCTGGCGGCTGGTTGCACCCTGAACTGCCTTCTCGAGCTCAGAAAGAATATTGTCCTTAGCACGCTGGAGCTCAGCTTCGGTAACGCCGTACCTGCGGAGCTTCTCAACCTCGTAAAGGTAGGCACCGATGGCCTCCATGTCGTTTCCGTTCTTGAAAGAGACTCCACCCTCAATGGCATCGCAGGTCTCAATAAGATTGTCATAGTACAAAGAAGCACCTACAAAGGGGGCATCCGGACGGGAAGTGATGTCGTTGAAACGCTCGGACATGACACCGCGCATCAGCTGGAAGGCAAGAGAAATCGAATAGGCTTCAACGGTATTTCTCATTGCAACGGGAATGGCTTCTTTTCTCCAGTAGAACTCGCAACGGTTGTTGGTGGTCTCCGGGTCGGTAACAATTCCGATGATGGGCTCGTCATTGTCGGGAATGATGATGGTCTCCATCTGCTTGGGGTTTTCTACAGCGGGAACATCGGCGAAGAGAGCCTTGATTTTGGCTTCCACGACATCTATGTCAATGTCACCAACGATGATAAGGGCCTGCTTGTCAGGGCGGTACCAAGTGTGGTAGAAATCGACCAGAGTTTCCGGTTTGAAAGTCTTCAGCGTCTCTTCCGAACCGATAAGGTCCTGATAGGCAGTCTTGTACTTGCAGTCGCCATACACATACTTGTTGGATTGCTCGGCAGCCCTCCACTGGGCGGTGTTGCGGGTGCGCTTCTCTTCGAGAATCACACCTCTTTCAGCGTCGATTTCGGCAGGGTCGTTGGTTACAAAGTGGGAATAGTCGTGCAGGATGAGCAGACACGTGTCGAGAATTCCTTCGCGGACGATAGGAATGTCATTAAGCATGTAGCTGGTCATGTCGATACCGGTACCGGCATTGATATTGCCACCGAAAGAGGCACCGATGCCCTGAAGGTATTCCAGCATCGTTTTGCCGGGAAGGTTCTTCAGACCGTTGAAGCACATGTGCTCCAGAAAGTGGGCAAGACCGTCCTGACCTTCGCCCTGGTTAATTGCGCCGGCGTGCGAGACAAGGTAGAATTCACACTTCGACTTGGGAAGTTCGTTGTGACGGATGAAATAGGTCATTCCGTTGTCCAGTTTCCCGACCTTGACGGCGGTGTCGTTGGGCAATGCGTTCTGGGCTGACAGAGAAACTGTAGCAGCCAGTGCAGCCATCAAAAATAAAAACTTGATTTTCATTGTGATAGATTGAAAATGATATTTGGTATTTTAGCTTTTAATTAATGCGCAAAGATATTGTTTTCCTGACAATTGTTGCTATGTTAGTGTATTACTTAACTAAGACACCGCAAATGTATTGCGGGATTTTGGATTCTCAGCGAAATTAACGCAATTTAACGCGAAAAAATTATATGGATTAGGTCGGTACGCCCGATGCGGCGGAGGCTCTGGAGGATGGCCTCGCGTTCCTCTTTCTTGTACCAGAAGAAATACTGGCGCTGGCGGAGCTTTTCATCCTTGGTGCGGGCAGTAAAGACGGGCTTTAGGGTGTAGGGGTCGTAACCGGTGTAGTAGGTCTCCGTTGAGAGGGTCATGGGGGTGGGGGTGAAGTCCTGTACCTGCTCCAGATGGAAATTGAGGTTTTTGGTCTTGACGGCCAGCAGCGCCATGTCGGCTTCGTGGCAGGCAGGGTGGGAACTTATAAAATAAGGTATCAGTTCCTGGCGTCCTTTTCCGTCCTTTTCCTTGCGTTGCCGTTCGTCTTCCAACCGGTCGAAGAGTTGCTTGAACTGGACAAAGGTTTCGAAATGGGGCTTGCGCATGGCATCGAGTACTTGCGGCTCGGTGTGCTCCGGGGCTACTTTCAGCCGTCCGGAAACATGGTTTTCAATAAGTTCGCGGGCATAGCGGAGCCCTCCTAGGTCGATTTTTCCCTTCGATTCACGCTCCTTTTCTACGGCGTGAAGCAGCAGGTCGTAACGCACACCGCTTCCGATGAAGCTCTTTTTGATGCCGGGCAGGGCATCGACGGCGTGGTAGAGGTCGAGCAGTGGACGATGGTCGGTGTTGAGGTTGGGACAGACGGCCGGATGGATGCACGATGGGCGTTTGCAGGCGGCACATGCCTTTGGATTATTCCCCTTCATGCCATACATGTTGGCAGATGGGCCGCCCAGGTCGCTCAGATACCCTTTGAAGTCGGGCATTTCAGTGATTTTCCGAACTTCGTCCAAAACCGATTCTGTAGAGCGCGACACTACAGACTTGCCCTGGTGGGCGGCAATGGCACAGAACGAGCATCCGCCAAAACATCCCCGATGGAGATTGACCGAGAACTTTATCATCTCGTAGGCGGGAATGGTCTTGCCTTTGTATTTGGGATGGGGCAGACGGGTGTATGGCAAATCAAATGAGACATCCAGTTCCTCGGTGCTCATCGTCGGGTAGGGGGGACGGATAACGATTTCCTGCTCCCCGACGCGCTGGATAAGGGTGGCGGCGTGCTGCTTGTTGGATTCCTCGTCGATGATGCGGAAGTTTTCGGCCTGACGGATTTTGCTTTTCAGGCAAGCCTCGTGCGACTGAAGGCGGATGACTTCTCCATCTTGTAAAAGATTTCCCTGTGTGGCCGGACGGACAAATCCCACCTGTTTCAGAGCCTGTATTTCTTGCCACGAACCGCCGTTTTTCAGTATGCGGGCAATGTCGCGTGTGGGCTGCTCCCCCATGCCATAGACCAGCAGGTCGGCGTGGCTGTCAATCAGTATGCCGGGCATGAGCTTGTCGGACCAGTAGTCGTAGTGGGTCAGGCGGCGCATTGAAGCCTCAATTCCACCGATTACGATGGGAACGTCGGGGTAGAGCTTCTTGAGTATATTACAATAGGTGATGGTCGTGTAGTCGGGACGGGCACCCGCCTGTCCGCCGGCGGTATAGGCATCGTCGCTGCGCAGGCGTCGGTTGGCGGTGTAGCGGTTTACCATAGAGTCCATGCAGCCGGCCGAAACGGCGAAAAAGAGGTTGGGACGTCCCAGTTTTGTGAAGTCGCGGTAGTCGCCCCGCCAGTCGGGCTGGGGAATGATTGCAACTTTCAGACCGCACGATTCCAGGGTTCTTCCGATGACGGCGGCCCCGAAAGATGGGTGGTCAATGTAGGCATCACCCGAAAAGAGGATGACATCGACGCTGTCCCAAGCACGGATTTCCAATTCCTTTCTGGTGGTGGGAAGCCAGTCGGTTAGCTGGAAGTTTCTGGCCATTTTAATGTTCAAATTCGACGACGGTGATGCCGGAACCTCCGAACTGTACATGCTCGTCGTGGTAGTTGGAGACTTGGGGCACGGTGGCCACATATTGGCGGACCAGTTGCCGGAGGGCTCCAGTGCCTGTGCCGTGGAGAATCCGCACCTTGGCGGCTCCTACGACAATGGCATCGTCCAGATAGTACTGGAGGGTCTGCATCGCTTCGTCGGCCCGCATTCCACGCATGTCGATTTCCGGATGGAAACGCAGGCTGATACGGTGAGCCTCGTCGGCGGTGCGGGAACCCAAAAGCTGGAAATCGCGCTTGGGTTTGGCTTCTGTCTTGGGCTTGGCCTTCTCCAGCTGGTCCAATCCAACGCGGGTCTTGAGGCTGTCGAAGGCAACGACCGCTTTGCCCCCTTTGATTTCGACAATGGAGCCGACGGTCTGCTGCCCCTTGACTTGGACGGTGTCACCGACAACGAGCGTTGAGGCTGTCTTTCCGTTTTCGGTCATGCGGGCGGCACGTTGAGCCTCCTGCTCCTTCTGATTCTGGCGGCGTATGTTGCGAAGGATTTTCTCCTCCTGTGACTTTGGCATACGCATGCGCCCCTTTTCGCGCTTGTTGCGGGCATCGATGCGTGCCAGTTCCTCTTCGGAAGGGTTCTCGCTCAGAGCCTGCTGCTTGAAATCGCTCAGGGAATTTCTAAGGGCTTTGGTCTTCTCTTTCTCGGCCTGAGATTCGCGAATACCGCGGATTGTATTCTCAATTTGGGCGTTTGTATCTTCCAGCAGTTTCTGGGCCTGCTCGCGGGCTTTCGACAGAATCTCTTTCCGTTCGGCCTTGACCTGTGCAAGGTCGTCGTCGTATTGGGTGGTGAGCCGCTCCAGATTCTTCTCCATCTCCTTGACCTGCTGGCGTTTGTTCTCCCAGTAGCGCTTGTCGCGGACAATATCCTGCAGGTGCTTGTCCATGTTGATGTAATCTTCACCCACAAGGTCGGAGGCGGTGCGGATAATGCTTTCCGGCAGACCGATTTTGCGGGCGATTTCAATGGCAAATGAACTGCCGGGATGACCCGTTTCAAGCCGGAAAAGGGGCTGCATGAGGTGGCGGTCGTAGAGCATTGCCCCGTTCACGATACCCTCCTGGTCCTCGGCGAAATGCTTGAGGTTGTCGTAGTGGGTGGTGATAATGCCGAACGACTTAAGACCGTTGAGTTCTCCAAGGGCCGCCTGTGCTATTGCACCGCCGATTCTGGGCTCCGTTCCGCTGCCGAACTCGTCAATAAGCAGCAGGGTGCCATGGTCGGCGTGCCTGACGAAGTACTTGATATTCAACAGGTGAGAACTGTATGTGCTCAGGTCGTTGTCGATTGACTGCTCGTCGCCGATGTCAATGAAAATGTTTGAAAATATGCCGCACTCGGAACTTTCGCATACGGGAATCATAAGCCCGTTTTGCAGCATGTATTGCAGCAGTCCGGCCGTCTTGAGGCAGACCGATTTTCCACCTGCATTTGGTCCTGAAATAAGGATAATGCGCTGACGACCGTCCAGACGTATGTCCAACGGGCTCACTACCTTCTGCGGCTGGTCAGGGGCTGAGCTGTTGTGCTTCTTGAACGAGAGAAACAGCAGGGGGTGGATGGCCTTGTCGAACCTCATGCCGGGCTTTTCGTGGACAATCGGCTTGATGCCGCTGATAAGGTTGGCCAACCGGGCCTTTGCCTGCGAGAAGTCGATAAGCCCCATAAAGGCGTGGGCCGCCCCGATTTCCTTGGCTACGGGACGTATCTTGTCGGTGAGGACGGTGAGGATGCGGATTATTTCACGTCTCTCGTCAGCTTCGAGTTCGCGGATATGGTTGTTTGATTCTACCAGTTCTTCGGGCTCGATATAGACGGTCTTTCCGGTAGCTGACTCGTCGTGGACTATGCCACGGATGCGTTTTTTGAACGAGGGCGACACTGGAATAACGAGCCGTCCGTCGCGCATGCACGGGGAAAGCCCTTTTTCCACGTAACCCTGTTCCTGGGCATTCTTGAGCAGGATGTGAAGACGACGGGAGATGCCGGCAGTAGTGATTGCAAGCTCGCGTCGGATATTCGCAAGGTCGGGGGAAGCATGGTCCTGTATGTTGCCGAGCGGATCCAGTACGCGGTCAATCTCGCGGACGATTTCAGGAAAGACGGCTGTCTTCATTGCCGCTTCCTTCAAATAGGGATATTGCGTCGTGTTCTCTTTGACAGGGCTGCCGGCTAAAACGTCGGAACTGTCTCTTTCCCGGGTGAAAAATGTCACTATTTTCTGCAGACTGTCCAGTGAACGCCTCAGGTCGAACATTTCGGCCTCGTCGAGGTATGTCCCGGCTATGCGGATTCGTTCGAGTGATGCGCGGACATCGAAGAAGAGTATCTCGGGAAAATGTGATTCAAGAGAAAGTATGCGGGTGAACTCCTCGCCCGTCGAAAGTTCGCGCTCTATATCCGACGGCTTTGTCAGAAAATGCATGGTATCGACGGATTCCTCTCCCAAATTGCTGGTGCAGAACCCTTTAAGCAGTTCGCGTATTCTGTCGAAACCGATTTTTTCTTCGAATGTATGGGGGTATGTCATGATAAAGTCGGGGTTGGTTCTCAAAAGAGTTTGCAAATGTACGGATTATTTCATTCCTTTGCAGTGCTTATTGCGGATAAACGCAATGATACTTTTGTCAAACCCTATTAACCAATAGAAATGAAAAGATTAGCAATGACTTTTGCAGCAGCCCTGCTCGTCGCCTCGTCGGTGATGGCACAGGATGCTCCCGTCCTCACTGAAGGACTCAAGGCCAAGAATGCCGGTAATGATGCTTACAACGCCAAGGATTATGTGACCGCCATTGAGCACTACACCAAGTACCTGAACTGTGGCGAAGAGGGCGTGGCCGATGACCTCTATACCCTCAACCTTTATGAGATGAGCTTCTACTATGCCGGAAACATTTTCGTTCAGGAGAAGAACTACGCAAAGGCTTACGAGTATTATCAGAAATTCCAGGACCTCAACCGTTCCGATACTCCGCACGACGGCCGTTTCCTGTACAGTTTTGCTACGACTTGCGCCAAGGTTGATAAGGATGAGCAGTCTAAAGACCTGTACAAGAAGTGCATAGCCCTTGACTACCAGACCGAAGCATGCTATTATGCTCTTGTTCAGAACTTCCGCAAGGCTGGCGAAGTTGATAGCACGAAGGCATACGTGGCAACAGCTATGGAGAAATTCCCCAATGGCAAGTACTATGGCAAGCTTCTGCTTATGTACCAGACTCAGGAACTCAAGGAGGCTGTCGTCCCCTTCAACGAGGCTGCACAGTGGTCAAAGAAGGCTGGAGAAGCCGGTAACGATGTGAAGGCTTACGCCGCCAATATGGAAAAGGCTTGCGCCCTCTACAAACAGGCTATCCCGATGTTTGAAGAGGTGATGAAATACGAAGGTGTTGACGACAAGACC
This sequence comes from Bacteroidales bacterium UBA1757, assembly GCA_002315625.1. Classification (GTDB taxonomy): domain Bacteria; phylum Bacteroidota; class Bacteroidia; order Bacteroidales; family UBA1402; genus UBA1757. Next base: position 247 of record DCHH01000109.1, on the reverse strand, counting down.
AAGGAGAACGTCGAAAAGGCTAAGGCTAACATCACCGTCTGCAAGGAGAGCATCAGCCGTTTCGACAGCTACCGCAAGGGATTGTAATTTTCTTGCTTTTTCTGTTAACCAATCAGGAGGGTGGCCTTTGGGTCATCCTCTTTTTTGTTGTTGGAGAGACGTTGTTTGTTTCTGACTGGACTGTAGTTTCTTATGGCGGTTTAATACGGCAGAGGTAGGGCAAGTACCTGCCGCCACAGCCCTCTGC
>DCHH01000125.1 GCA_002315625.1 Bacteroidales bacterium UBA1757 | reverse complement strand
GATGCCCGCCGTGCACAGCTCTGGAAGGTGACCCGTTATCTGCAGGACGGTTTCCGCAAACTGGGATATACTATTGGGCCGGCTGAGGCCTGTGTCACTCCGATTCATCTGGAGTGCGGGATTAACCAGGCTACCAATATTGCTGTCGATTTGAGAAAGCGGTATCATATTTTCTGTTCTGTCGTGACATATCCTGTCATTCCGGCTGGTATGATTATTTTCCGCATTATTCCTACGGCCGCACATACTATTGAGGATGTGGATGTTACGCTTGCTGCGTTCAAGGATATCAAAGAGAGGTTGGAGCGGGGTGAGTATGACCATGAGTTTCCGGATATGGCGCTGATACGATAGAGACAAGGGATATCATTGAGAACAAGGGATCCTGAATCAAGTTCAGGATGACGGTTGACGGTTAATGAGTTATGGCTAAGTATCATTTATATTGTACTGAGTGCGGCCGGGAGATTGAGGATTTCGGCCAGTGGTTTTTGCAGGGACAGAAGTGCGCGTGCGGTTGTGCACGGGTAGAGGCCCGCTATGATGTTGACTATGGCAAGCTTAACGAATTGTGTCACGGCAGGGCTGACAATCTGTTTCACTACTTTGACTTCCTGCCGCTGCACCGCCGTGAGGATGTTGTCACACTTGGCGAGGGTGCGGTTCCAATGGAAAAATGGGAATTTCTGGCCGACTATGCCTGGCAGAAGTATGGTGTAAAATGTACTCCTGTTGTGACACGCTCCGACATGTCTGGCGGAACCGGCACCTTCAAGGATCAGGCGGCGGCGCTTGGAGCATCACTTTTCAAGGAGTATGGCGTCAAGGAGTACTGTATTGCTTCGACTGGCAATTCGGCAACTGCTTTCAGCCGCTATCTTTCCGAGGCGGGGATAGCCTTCAAGGTGTTCATGCCCAAGGATGTGAACCCTGATACCGTTGCGGCAATCCGCTCACACGGTCAGGAGGCAATCATTGTCGATGGCGGCTACGGGGCAGCAAAAAAGGCTGCGGCTGAGTATAGTGCTGCCACTGGGACTTTGATGACTCCGGGAAATATCGACCCGATTCGAGTCGAGTCGAAACGGACGTTGGTGTTTGAATACCTGCGTCAGTTAGGCAGATTACCGGATGTATATATGCAGGCGGTGGCAGGGGGCACGGCTCCTATTGCCTTGGACAAGGGTATCAGGGAGTTGAATGGTGCAATTGACAGCTGCCGATTGCAGTTGCCGAGGATGATTCTCTCGCAACAGGACACTTGTGACCCGATGGTCCGTTCGTGGGAAAAGCATACTTCAGAAGGCTTTCCCGACGGGTGGGAGAAGGACTATGTGTCTGTAACTCCTACTACCCGTATTTCCATTCTGACGGCGGCCAATCCTGGAAACTACCCGATTGTCGGGCCGTTGGTGCGCAAGAGTGGAGGCTCTTTTGTCCGTGTTGCGGAGGAGTCGCTGGCAGAACTGGCCCGCTGGGTTTATAGAGAAAAAGGGTTCATTCCCGGTCCTGCTTCGATGGTGTGCATTGCCGGCTTCCTGAAGGCTCTGGAGTCTGGGCTTATTCACGACGGGGAGCTTGTTTCCATCAACATGGGAGAGGGCTCCATCCGCTCGTCATGGTTCCGGCAGGAAGTAATTAAAGAGATATGAGAGTATGGATTACGGGGGCTTCGTCGGGAATTGGCGAGGCGTGCGCTTACGAATATGCCAGAATGGGCTGCAAGCTGGTGCTGACATCTTCGTCAGCAGAGCGTCTTGCCCCGGTTGCGGACAGGTGCAGGGCACTTGGTTCTTCAGTCTGTCTCCTTCCCTTTGACCTGGCTGACAATGAAGGTATTCCTGACCTTAGCCGACGTGCCTGGGATGCCTTCGGTGGATTGGACATAGTGTATGCCAATGCCGGAATCAGTCAGCGAACGAGGGTTGAGGACACATCAATGGAGATGGTGCGCCGCATTATGGAAATCAACTATTTCGCACCAGTTGCCATGGCTCAGACGCTCCTGCCTCTGATGATTGCCAGCGGTGGCGGGCATATAGCTGTAACAACTTCGATAGCCGGCCGTTTCGGTTTCCCGCTCCGTTGCGCATACAGCTCTTCCAAGCATGCCTTGTATGGTTTCTTCGAGACATTGCAGGCGGAATATTACGACAAAGGCATCCGTGTGACAATAGTCTGCCCCGGCCGTGTCAAAACTAATATTTCATTCTATGCCTTGGATAAGGGAGGCCGTCAGCACGGCAGGCTCGACCCAGGCCAGGCTGACGGAATGAGTGCCTCTGATGCCGCCCGGAAAATTGTCCGAGCCATCGGAAAAGGCAAGCGGGAGGTTCTTGTAGGCCGCAAAGAACTGCTGATGGTTTTCATCAAGCGTTTTTTCCCCGCTCTTGCTGCCCGACTTTCCCGGCATCTGAAAGCAGTATAATATGTTATCGTTGAAGCGGGGTGATAATTGGAGATTTTAATTACCTTTGCGGTTGACAACAAACATTTTCCATTTACGGCAACTATAAATAATCCGAAATATGTCAAAACAGTCGATGTTCAAGAACGCAAAGGGGGTAAACTATTTTATCCCCTTTGTCCTGATTGCCACCCTGTACTTGTTGTGGGGACTGGCCCACGGTATGCTTGATGTCCTCAACAAACATTTCCAGGAGGCTTTCGACATGTCGAAGGCACAGTCGGGATTTGTGCAGTTCTCGGTCTATATCGGTTATTTTGTCATGTCGTTGCCAGCCGGTGCCGTCATGCGCAAGGTGGGTTACAAGCGCGGATTGATGGCCGGATTGCTCCTGTTTGCCTTTGGAGCACTCCTTTTCATTCCGGCCTCTTTCATCAATTCGCCGTATCCGTTCTTTGCAGCTCTCTTCATCCTTGCCTGCGGATTGTGTATCATTGAAAACGGTGCACATCCCTGTGCTACGGGGATGGGACCGGAGGCTTTTTCCGAACAGCGCATCAATATCGCAGCTGCCTTCAACGGAGTGGGGTGGATTGTAGGTCCTCTGCTCGGTACAGCGTTGATACTCAACGGAACCGGTAGCAGTTTTGACCTGGCAAAGCCATATATCATTGTGGCTGCCATCGTTATTGTTGTGGCTGTCGTATTGGCATTTGTGAAACTTCCGGAGGCTGAAATGGAGGCCGATGAAGAGCAGAATGCCATCGATGCCGGCACTGTGACGGGTTCGGTATGGGGACACAAACTATTTGTCTTCGCCCTTATTGCACAGTTCTTCTATGTCGGGGCACAGACTGGTGTAGGAAGCTTTTTCATCAACTATGCCCTTGAGGCAGACCCAACTATGACAAGCAAGACGGCAGGTCTGTTGCTGTCGGTTGGGTGTATGGGAATGTTCTTCGTCGGAAGGCTACTAAGCAGTCTTTTCATGAAGTGGATTCGTCCGGCCAACCTGCTGGCCCTGTTCGGTGCATTGGCAAGTCTTTGCATGGTGCTGGTGCTGATGCGTTTAGGAACGGTATCGTTTATCAGCCTGTTCCTCAGCTATTTCTTTATGGCCCCGATGTTCCCGACCATATTCGCTCTCGGTGTGAAGGGTATGGGTGTTCATACCAAAAAGGCCTCTTCGCTGCTGGTCATGACTATTGTCGGTGGTGCTGTGTTCCCCATCTGCATGGGGTGGATAGGAAATGAAAATATCGCCCTAGGCTATATCCTTCCCCTCATCGGCTTTGTGTTCA
>DCHH01000118.1:4297-29908 GCA_002315625.1 Bacteroidales bacterium UBA1757 | reverse complement strand
CAAAAAACTGTTAAACTCACGTTATTTCGCAAATTTGATTCACCAAGTTGGCACCATGAAGTCTATCCCTCCATCATCCGCAAAACCTCGGCCGACTCGACAAGCATGCGGGTGAAGATTTCGGAGGAGCGTTTGCGATACCCTTCGGCGAGGCTGTGGACACAACCGGTCATCACTGCCTCAACCCCCAAAGCGGGACCGCAACCAGGTCGCCACGGTAGCTGATGGTCAGCGTCGAGGTGATCCCCAGGAAAATGGTGGCTGAAACCAGTTCGAGCATGTGATTGGTCAGCTGCGGCCGGTCCACATCTGATACAATGCGACGACGCCCAGATGCCACAGCCGCTCCATCCATCTCATTCAAAGCCTTGTACTGCTCAATGCAAAAGGCCACAAAGTACGATTTGTCCATGTCGCTCTGGCTCATACATATCCTTTTTTGCTATACAAAAGTAGTCAACACAAACAAGTTCACCACTCAAAATCAGGATTTCGTTGCTCGGGTATGTATTAATCTTACATTTCTTTCCCGGCATTCAGCGGCCTGGATATCAGGTTTGCAATGCACCTTTTAAGTGATTCGGTCCAATATGGCACCTTGATGCCAAAGGTTTCCTTGATCTTTGTTTTGTCCAACACCGAGTAACTTGGACGTACTACTGGTGACGGAAACTCATTGGAATGACAGGGTTGTATGTCACACTGCGTCTGACCTGAATATTCAGCTATCATCTTGGCGAAGTCAAACCATGAGCAGACGCCCTCGTTGCTGTAATGATAGATGCCTTTTTTCGGATTATTGAGTGCTGCCACAATTGCGGTTGCCAAATCCCATGCATAGGTTGGTGTTCCGCACTGGTCAAAGACAACCTTTAGTTGTGGTTTTGTAGCTGTAAGATTAAGCATGGTCTTGCAGAAGTTCTTGCCGAATTCAGAGTACAGCCATGCAGTACGAATAATGATATACTTGCAACCGGTAGCAATAATTTTCTGTTCACCAAGAAGTTTTGTGGCTCCATACACTCCTGTAGGTGTACCTTTCTGGTTCTCCTTACATGGAGTATTGTACGGTTCCTTGCCAAAGACGTAGTCCGTGGAGATTTGAACCAGCCAGCCGTCAACCTCTTTCATCGCTCTGGCCAGATTTTCCGGGGCGGTTGCATTGAGTTTCTCTACAATTGCATACTTTTCAGGCTCTTCAGCACCGTCAACATTGGTCCACGCGGCGCAATTGACAATGGCATTGATGCTGTTTTCCTTGACCATTTCCCGGATGGCATCAAGGTCAGTTATGTCAAGGTATGTGGTTTCAAGACCTTCCACCTGATTAACATCAGTAAAGATGTAGTTATCCGTCGTACTCTTTGAGATGATTCGCATCTCATTGCCAAGCTGACCGTTGGCTCCTGTAACCAGTATGTTCATGATTTTATTCACTCCAATTCCATTCAAATCTCTCAATATCCTCTTCAACAAGCGGATTGCCATTCTGAACCTCAATAATTGTCAATTCCGTAAGAGCCTTGATGGCATGAAAATGTTCTATAGGAATGTTGACAGTATCACCTGCCTTTACTCTTTTTTCAACTCCATCCAGAACAAATATGCCTTTTCCCTGAACAAAAGTCCAAGCTTCTGAACGATGGTGGTGTATCTGGTAACTGATGTTCTTTCCTGCGTTTAGAGTGATACTCTTTGTAAGGGAATGGTTACCGTCAGGATATTTGGTGTCGTCAAGGACTCGGTATGTACCCCAACGTCTTTCCTCATACATTGGCCGTGGCGTGAGGTTCTCAACCGCTTTCTTAATTTCCTCTGAATGTTTTTTTGAACAGACAAGAATCCCATCAGGGCATGCTGCAACAACCATATCCTTAAGTCCATCAACATAGATTGGATTCTGGAGTTCATTAATCACATGGGTATTTTCACAATGTGCACCCATGACTGCATTGCCGATAACTGAATGATGGAGTTCGTCGGTAAGGGTGTTCCAGGTTCCAAGGTCTTTCCACTCACCATTAAAAGGAACCACTGCTACAGATTCCGCTTTTTCGGCAACCTCATAGTCGAAGGATATTTTTGGGAACTCTGAATAGCGGGCACGGGTATCTTCGAATGAATCACTTTGCAAATACTTGCGTACAATGTTCATCATGTAGCCAAGACGGAAAGCAAACACGCCACCATTCCAATAGGCGTTCTCTTTGAGCAGTTCCCTTGCCTTATCAACTGTTGGTTTTTCCGTAAAACGTGAAACCATTGAATATCCGTTTTCTGTACCTGCCGAAATTGGAACTACATAACCATACTTTTCACTTGGATAAGTTGGAGTTATACCCATAAGGACAAGATCTGCAACATTATCCTCCACACATTTTGCCATACGGCTGATTGTCTGGAAGTATCCTGCTTCGGTATATGGGTCGCATGGCATAATGACAACGACCTCATCGTCTGCACACTGTTTTGCAAGTTTCAGATAACTGGCAGCAAGAGCTATGGCCGGGAAAGTATCTCTACGTTCCGGTTCGGTAACAACGGAGACAGAATTTCCAAGCTGGTTTGTTATTATGTCAAGCTGGCTTGCATTGGTAGCAAGTGTTATATTTTCAGTTAATTGAGCTTCACGAGCCTGACGTACAACCCTTTGCACCATTGACTCCATAGTGCCATCTTCTTTTTCAAGAAGTGGCAGGAACTGCTTGCTTCTAGCATTGTTTGAAAGTGGCCACAGACGTTTGCCTGAACCTCCAGATAAAAGTACTAATTGCATCGGTATTTTTTGTGAATACGCAGTTGAACTGCGGCTTAACCATTTCACAAAAGTAGTCAACATATTTTTCACAAACAAGTTCACCTCTCAAATATTCCCCACCCCCCAATAAGCAGAATTCGTATTTTTCGCGAATGATACGCGGAAAATACGAAAATAGTGGTTAAGGGGAGGGGGTGAATTTGTACCTTTGCGGGGATTTTGGAGGTATGAAAATTAAGGGATATTTGTTGGGGGTTGCGGCGGCGGTTAGTTATGGATTGAACCCGGCTTTTACGCTGCCGCTTTATGCCGACGGAATGAACCCAGACTCGGTTCTGGTGCTCCGCTACGGGTTCGCCATCGTTATTGTGGCTTGCATGATGCTCGGTTTCAAGCGGAGTTTCCGGATTCCGCGGCAGAGCGTCCTCCCGCTCTTTTGTTTGGGAATCCTCATGGCCCTGTCGTCACTGCTATTATTTTGCAGTTACAACCACATGGCCGCCGGCATCGCCTCAACCATCCTTTTCGTCTATCCGATTTTCGTTGCACTGCTCATGACCCTCTTCCGCGGCGAAAAGCTGACGCTCTCCACAATTATCTGTCTGACAGTCGCCACTACGGGAATTCTGATGCTCTACAACACAGGCAACGGGGAAACACTCAGCCTCGTCGGGACCCTGCTGGTCGTAGCCTCGGCCGTTTCTTACGCCATTTACCTTGTTTGGATAGGGACCAGAAAGCTGCTGCCGCTATCCACGCTCACTCTGACTTTCTACGTTATCTGCTTCGGGTCAACGCTGTTTGTCGGTCGGCTGATAGGAGGTTCAAGCACGCTAACGCTTCCTTCCACATGGTATCTCTGGCTGGACACTTTCGCCCTGGCACTCTTTCCTACCGCCGTTTCACTGCTCTGCACAAAGGCGGCAATTGCAAGCATCGGTTCAACGCCTACTGCCATTCTCGGGGCATTGGAGCCCGTCACGGCATTGATTGTCGGTATGATTTTCTTCAATGAGGGGATGACACTGCGAGAAGCCATCGGCATAGTTCTTGTCCTCGCCGCTGTCTCGCTTGTTGTTTCCCGCAAAAAATAGGATTACAGTTCAAACGGCGAATCGAAATCCTTAAGCAGGGGATGTTTGGTGTCTTTCTCGCTAAGCAGCACCTGACCCACCGGAATCTTCCAGTCAATGCCAAGCGAACCGTCAAGAATGCTAATTCCGCCGTCAGCCTCCGGGTGATAAAACTCATCACACTTATACTGGAACACAGCCGTCTCAGACAACACGGCAAACCCGTGAGCAAAACCCTTCGGTATAAAAAACTGACGTCCAGCCACTTGTCCCATTTCACGGGCAATAATCACCCCCATCTCATCGCGCCCAGTCAGCAGACAAGCCACATGATGCCCGTATGTAGCACTCCCCTTGCGGATATCCACAGCCACATCCAGCACGGCCCCCTGCACGCAACGAACCAATTTACTCTGAGTGAACGGCGGCCTCTGGAAATGCAGCCCACGCATCACGCCGTAGGTTGACATCGATTCATTGTCCTGAACAAAGCGCACAACCCCGATTTTCTCGTCGAACTCCCGCTGTGACCAGCTCTCGAAGAAATATCCACGAGCATCTCCAAACACCTTTGGCTCAATAATATACAAACCTTCGATATCGGTTTCAATTATCTCCATATTTCAATCGGCAAACCGCCCCCCAAAAAAAACGTTCCCTAACAAAAAACGCAACACAAATTCTTCAATTCCGGACATTCATAGAATTGACATCCTCCTTCATCTCATCAATAACCTTCAGCAGATACTGCCCATACTCATTCTTAAGCATAGGTTTAGCAATCTCCCGCATCCTCTCCTCGTCAATCCAGCCATTGAAATAAGCAATACCCTCAAGACATGCAATCTTCAGTCCCTGACGCTTCTCAATAACCTCGACAAAGGTTGAAGCCTCAGCAAGAGAGTCATGCGTACCAGTATCCAGCCATGCAAATCCGCGCCCGAGTGTCTGAACCTTCAGTTCGCCGTCGTTCAAAAACCACTGGTTAACGGTAGTAATCTCATACTCACCACGCGCTGACGGCCTGATACTTGAAGCCACATCGACCACCTTATTAGGATAGAAATAAAGCCCCACAACAGCATAGTTGCTCTTCGGATGCTGCGGTTTCTCCTCAATCGAAAGGCAATTGCCCTCACGGTCGAATTCAGCCACTCCATAGCGCTCAGGGTCATTTACCCAATAGCCGAAAACAGTCGCTTTCTTATCCTCTTCAGCGGCACGGACAGCCTCACGCAACATGCTCCTGAAACCGGAACCGTAGAAAATATTATCGCCCAAAACCAGACAAGCACAATCGTCACCGATAAACTCACGCCCGATTGTAAATGCCTGTGCCAGTCCGTCAGGTGAAGGCTGCTCAGCATATTCAATATGCACTCCATAGTCAGAGCCGTCGCCCAGCAGCCTCTTGAACCCTGGAAGGTCGTACGGGGTTGAAATCAGCAATATGTCCCGAATACCAGCCAGCATAAGCACAGATATGGGATAATAAACCATAGGTTTGTCATAAATAGGTAGCAACTGCTTGCTGACACCCTTCGTAATGGGGTAAAGTCTGGTGCCGGACCCACCGGCCAAAACTATGCCTTTCATAATGCAAAACTTTTATCGGTTATCGTACATATCAGAATAGTACTTCATATAGTCGCCGCTAGTGATATTGTCCATCCACTCCTGATTCTCGAGATACCACTTGACAGTCTTTTCAATCCCCTCCTCAAACTGCAGGGACGGTTCCCAGCCAAGTTCGCGCTGAAGCTTCGAAGAATCGATTGCATAGCGCAAATCGTGGCCCGCACGGTCTGTGACGTAGGTGATAAGGTCCATATCCTCCCCTTCAGCACGTCCCAAAAGCCGATCCACGGTATTAATCAGAACTTTAATAATATCAATATTCTTCCACTCATTGAAACCGCCGATATTGTAGGTGTCGGCAATAGTTCCCTTATGGAAAATCACATCGATAGCACGCGCATGATCTACCACATAGAGCCAGTCGCGCACATTCTCCCCCTTTCCATAGACCGGAAGCGGTTTACGATGACGTATATTATTGATAAACAGCGGAATCAGCTTTTCAGGGAACTGGTACGGGCCATAATTGTTCGAGCAGTTGGTAACAATAGTCGGCAGTCCGTAGGTATCATGGAAAGCTCTCACGAAATGGTCTGACGAAGCCTTGGAAGCACTGTAGGGGCTGTGCGGCTGATACTTCAAATCCTCGGTAAAGAACTTGGTTCCGTATGCCAGATGGTGCTGGCCGGAAGATGCCTTGGTTGTGAACGGCGGCTCAACTCCCTCAGGGTCAGTCATTTCCAATGCGCCATAAACTTCATCAGTGGAAATATGGTAGAACCTCTTCCCTTCGAACCCTTCCGGCAGCGACTCCCAATAGAGCTTTGCCGCCTGCAGCAGACTCAGCGTCCCCATCACATTGGTTCTGGCAAAAGTAAACGGGTCCTTGATGCTTCTATCTACATGGCTTTCAGCGGCAAGATGGATAATTCCATCGACTTTGCACTCCTGCATCAGGGCATAGACACCATCAAAATCACAAATGTCCATCTTGACGAAGCGGTAGTTGGGCTGTGACTCTATATCCTTGAGATTCGCAAGGTTACCGGCATAGGTCAGCTTGTCGAGATTGATTATGTTATACTCAGGATACTTATTCACAAAAAGCCTGACAACATGGCTGCCAATGAATCCGGCTCCTCCGGTGATTATGATATTCTTCATAAGAAAACGTATTTGCGCAAAGATAATAAATTATTCTTTAATAACATCAGATACAGAAACCGTTGCCAAAAGCGAACCGAGCATACCGAGCCTAATGACGATTTTGTGTTTGTTCTGCACCTCCACACACTCACACGTGAAATCCTTCAGCGGTCCGCGGATAATCCTCACAGTATCACCTTTATCTATATGGTAATCAACAAACTCCAAATCCTCTCCGTTCATGGCCGCGACCACCCGGCGAAAATCGGTCATCTGCCGCTCAGGAACCGTCAGAATAGTACGCACGCCACTCGTAGAGTCCATCATATAGGAGGTGATTCCATAAACCATATCGAACGTTTTGCCCCTTGTCTTTTCGTCACAATGGATGAAAATCATCCGCGGGAAAATGAGCTTATCGACAACCTTGATACGGTCACTCCATTTCCTTTCAACCTTCTGCACAGGCACATAGACCTCTACGCCCTGTTCTCCAAGACGCTCGGCAATCTTGCGTTCCTGGCAAGAGCGCACAAAGGCCACAAACCACTTCACCTCACCCATATAAACAAAAAAAAGTTCAGACGCAAGAAACCTCGCGTCTGAACCCACTAAAAATTTAGCGATTAATAGCCTCAAGAACAGGGACGTACTCAAGTCCAAGGGCAGTGCTGACATTGGCGTTGGTGCACAATCCCTTGTAGATGTTTACACCCATAGCGAAGTTCGGATCCATCTCGACAGCCTTCTCCAGACCGTTTTCTGCCATCATCAATGCATACTTGAAAGTAGCGTTTGCAAGGGCCACAGTCGAGGTGTAGGGAACCGCACCAGGCATATTGCCGACACAGTAGTGGACCACACCCTGCTCGACAAACACCGGATTGTCATGAGTAGTAACGTGTGAACTCTCGCAGCAGCCGCCCTGGTCGATGGCAACATCCACAATGACAGAGCCTTTCTTCATCAGAGGCAGATGTTCGCGACGGACAAGCTTCGGAGTCCTTCCACCGGGAATCAGCACCGTACCAATGACAAGGTCAGCGGTAGAAAGAGCCTTTCTGATATTCTCCTCAGTGCTATAAAGAGTCTCGACCGAATTTCCAAAAACGTCGTCAAGATAGGTCAGACGGTTCAGGTTCACATCCAGAAGGGTAACCTGTGCACCGATACCGATAGCAGCCTTTGCAGCATACGTACCGGCAATACCGCCGCCGAGAATCAGGATACGGCCCTTTTCGACTCCGGGAACGCCACCAAGCAGTATTCCACGGCCACCATAGCTCTTCTCCACATACTTTGCACCCTGCTGAATTGACAGACGTCCGGCAATCTGGCTCATCGGACGAAGGCAAGGCAGGTTGCCCTGAGCGTCGCGGATAGTCTCAAAGGCAACAGCCTTACAGCCGCTTTTGATAAGTGCCTGTGCCAGTTCAGGATTCGGGGCCAGGTGAAGGTATGTAAACAGTATCTGGTTCTTGCGAAGATAGGGATATTCAACCTGTTCGGGCTCCTTGACCTTGACAATCATCTCGGCCTTGGCAAAAACTTCCGCCGCGGTATTCATGATTTTCGCACCCGCCTTCTGGTATTCATCATCCATAAAGCCAGCGCCTTCGCCTGCCTTTGTTTCTACTAGCACAGTGTGGCCTTTTGCAACAAAAGCGCTCACATTGTCGGGAGTCAAACCTACACGATACTCGTGGTTCTTAAGTTCTTTAGTAGTTCCGATAATCATAAATATAAAATTAAAAAGGGAAACCTATAGTTCATACCCGTTGGGGTTATTCTTCTGAAAGCGCCAGGAGTCGCGGCACATCTCCTCAATACCGAACTGAGCCTCCCAGCCAAGTTCCGCCTTTGCCTTTGCGGGATTGCAGTAACAGGTAGCAATGTCACCTGGACGGCGTGGCTTGATGGCATACGGTACCTTAAGCCCGTTGACATTCTCGAATGCCTTTACCACGTCCAGCACACTGTAGCCATGACCTGTACCAAGGTTATAGATAGCCAGGCCCTTGTTTTCCGCAATAGCCTTTAGGGCAGCCACGTGGCCTCGTGCCAAATCGACGACATGGATATAGTCGCGGACACCGGTTCCGTCGTGGGTAGGATAATCGTCACCAAACACGCCGAGTTCCTTGCGGATGCCGACAGCCGTCTGGGTAATATAAGGCATAAGGTTGTTGGGAATACCATTGGGATTCTCGCCAATCAGACCGCTCTCATGAGCCCCAATCGGGTTAAAGTAACGAAGCAGCACGACATTCCACGTCGGGTCGGCCTTCTGCACATCCATCAGCACCTGCTCAAGCATCGACTTGGTCCAGCCGTAGGGATTGGTACACTGCCCCTTTGGGCAATCCTCAGTAATCGGGATGATTGCCGGGTCGCCATAAACTGTTGCAGATGAGGAAAATATAATACTCTTGCATCCGTGTCGGCGCATTGCATCGACCAGCACGAATACCCCGTTCATATTGTTCTCATAGTACTCCAAAGGCTTGGCAACTGATTCGCCGACAGCCTTCAAACCTGCAAAATTGATAACTGCATCAAACTGATATTCAGTAAAAAGGCGCTCCATTGCCTCTTTGTCGCGGATGTCGGCCTCAACAAACGGAACCTCATGGCCTATGATCTTAGCCACCCGGCGAAGGGCCTCTGGCTGCGAATTGACGAAATTATCGACCACGACCACGTTGTGTCCGGCCTTCACGAGTTCTATGAGTGTATGGCTGCCGATGTAACCAGCTCCGCCAGTAAGAAGTATTTTCATCTAAAGATAATCTCAAAGTGCCTCAATGAGGTTTTCGACATTGTGACCACGCGAAATGATTATTCCGTCAGGAGAGACAAGGAACAGCGTTGGGATAGCCTCCACGCCAAACTCTGTTGTCATAGTGTTTTCACGACCCCCGGAAAAAATGACGGGCCAGGTAATGCCAAGACTTTCCATAGCCTTGCGGGTATCGTCAATGGAATCTTCCCACACAGCAACCCCGACAATGTCAATTTTTCCCTCCTTATATATATCAATCAGATGATCCTTGATGCTCTGGCGGCAAGGTCCGCACCACGAAGACCAGAAATCGACAAGGACGGGCTTTCCGGAGACCCCAATAAACGAGCTGATGGCAAGGGAATCACCACTGAGGGCATCCACGCCGACCAGTTCCTTAAAAGGACATCCGGCAGACATATTCTTCTGGTTGGCCAGGGCAGCCATCAGTTTCCGTGCGCTGCTACTTGTGTGAAGCAGCGTATCACCTTCTGCATACAACCGCTCCAGCATGGCAAGGTCATTACCCAAAAGGAGCATCATCTTGAAGTTACTAACTCCCAGGCTGTCGCTTTTGTGCTGCTTGTACGACTCATAGTAGAGTTCAAATGCCTTTGCATCAAGCTCGTCACCGGTCAGGGTAGTATCCTGATATATCAATTCAACCTTCTCGTCAAGGGCCTTTTCAGCCTCAGCAAGCGTCATTTTCTTTGAATGTCCGCCGCAGGCCGTAAGCACGACAGCCATCACAACTGCCAGAAAATCAATCTTTTTCATATTATGACAAATAATTGTTTTTGAATGGGCAAAAATAGTAAGAATAATCCGTACTTTTGCAGGTTCAAAAAAAAACGCACAAAATTTATAACAAACATATTAGCATCATGATCAACGTAACATTTCCCGACGGTTCCGTCCGCCAGTATGAAGCTGGTGTAACCGCCTACCAGATTGCAGAAAGCATCAGCCCCAGACTGGCCCACGATTGCCTGGCCGCCAGCATCGACGGCGAAACCCGCGACCTCTCACTCCCCATCAACGCAGACTGCAAACTGCAGCTTCTCAAATGGGACGATGCCGAGGGCAAGCACGCTTTCTGGCACACCTCCTCCCACCTTATGGCAGAAGCCCTTCAGGCTCTCTTCCCCGGCGTTCAGTTCGGTATCGGACCGGCCATCGAAAACGGCTTTTACTACGATGTCGATCTGGGCGACACCGTCCTCAAGGAGACCGACCTCGAAGCCATTGAGAAAAAAATGAAGGAACTGCTCCAGAAGAAGTCGAAAATGGAGCGCCGCGACATCACCAAGGCCGACGCGCTGAAATATTTCGGCGACCGCGGAGAGACCTACAAATGCGAACTCATAAGCGAACTGGCCGACGGCACCATCACCACCTATACACAAGGCGACTTTACCGACCTCTGCCGTGGCCCGCACCTTATAGATACGACCCCCATCAAGGCCGTCAAGCTTACCGCCATTGCCGGTGCATACTGGAGGGGCGACGAAAAGCGCAAACAGATGACCCGTATCTATGGCATCACCTTCCCCAAGCAGGGTATGCTCGATGAATACCTGACCCTTCTGGAAGAGGCCAAAAAGCGTGACCACCGCAAAATCGGCAAGGAGATGGACCTGTACATGTTCTCCGACATGGTGGGCAAGGGTCTTCCCATCTGGCTACCGAAGGGTACCGCCCTGCGCCTGCGCCTCGAAGACTACCTCAAAAAGATTCAGAAGCACTATGGTTACCAGCAGGTTATGACCCCGCATATCGGCAACAAGCAGCTGTATGTCACTTCCGGTCACTGGGACCACTACGGCAAGGACAGCTTCCAGCCCATCACCACTCCTGAAGAGGGCGAAATCTATCTGCTCAAGCCGATGAACTGCCCCCACCACTGCATGATTTACCGCAACTCTCCCCGCTCCTACAAGGATCTGCCACTTCGTCTGGCCGAGTTCGGAACCGTATATCGTTACGAGCAGAGCGGTGAGCTTCACGGACTTACCCGCGTTCGCAGCTTCACTCAGGACGATGCCCATATCTTCTGCCGCCCCGACCAGGTAAAGGACGAGTTCCTCCGCGTCATGGACATTATCGAAATCATTTTCGGTGCCCTGAGCTTCGAGAACTTCGAGGCACAGATTTCACTGCGCGACCCCAACGACCACGAGAAGTATGTCGGAAGCGACGAACTGTGGGCCCGTGCCGAGCAGAACATCATCGATGCATGCAAGGAAAAAGGTCTTCCAGCCCGCGTAGAATATGGTGAAGCCGCTTTCTACGGCCCCAAGCTCGACTTCATGGTCAAGGATGCCCTCGGCCGCCGCTGGCAGCTGGGCACCATCCAGGTCGATTACAACCTGCCCGAGCGCTTCGGTCTGGAATACATCGGCAACGACAACCTCAAGCACCGTCCCGTCATGATTCACCGTGCCCCGTTCGGTTCAATGGAACGCTTCATCGCCGTCCTGATTGAGCATACCGCCGGCAAGTTCCCGCTCTGGCTGGCCCCCGACCAGGTGGTTGTTATGCCCATCAGCGAGAAGTTCAACGAGTATGCATATCAAGTGGCTAAAGAGCTGAACGACCAGGATGTACGCACTGTCGTCGATGACCGCAACGAGAAAATCGGACGCAAAATCCGTGACAACGAACTCAAGCGCATACCTTATTTACTTATTGTCGGTGAAAAAGAGAGCGCTAACGGTGAAGTTTCTGTAAGAAAACAGGGCGGAATTGATTTGGGTTCAAAAAAATTAACTACATTTGCGGCCGAAATTTTGGCAGAAGTCAACGAACAGATGACTGTCAAGTATAAATAGACGGTAAAAACAAGAGGTAATCAACTGATTTACAAACCAAAGCTACTTTAAGCAGCGAATGAAGAACGACGATTTGCAGTACAGGATCAACAACAAGATCCGTGAAAAGGAAGTCCGCGTGGTGGGCGACAACGTGCAACAGGGAGTCTATAGCATAGCCGACGCCCTTCGCATGGCCGACGAACAAGGACTTGACCTGGTGGAGATTTCTCCCAATGCCGTTCCTCCGGTGTGCCGGATTATTGATTACCAGAAGTTCCTCTATCAGCAGCACAAGCGCATAAAGGACCAGAAGGCCAATGCCACGAAGGTGACTGTAAAGGAGATACGTTTCGGTCCACAGACCGACGACCACGATTACAACTTCAAGCTCAAACATGCTCAGGAGTTCCTCAAAGAGGGTTCGAAGGTCAAGGCGTACGTCTTTTTCCGTGGCCGTTCAATCCTTTTCAAGGAGCAGGGTGAAGTTCTCCTGCTTCGTTTCGCCAACGATCTGGAGGAATTAGGCAAGGTCGAGAGCATGCCTGTTCTTGAGGGTAAGCGGATGATTGTGATGATAGCTCCTATCTCCAAGAAGGGACAGACACCCAAGAGCCCGAAGCCCGAAGGTGCGCAGAAGCCCGCCCAGCCAAAGCCTTCAGCAGACCGCAAGCCCGAACAGGACAAGCCCGCGCAGAGTCAGGACGAGGCCAAGCCCAATCCCAGCAATGCAATGGCCGCCGCTCTTGCCGCCGCACTCGAAAAAAAACAATAACACCGTGTGAACGGTACAAATAACCAATTATCAAATCATTAAAAGTAACATTATGCCTAAGATGAAAACTAACTCCGGTGCCAAAAAAAGGTTCGCCCTTACCGGAACCGGTAAAATCAAGAGAAAACATGCTTTCCACAGCCACATTCTGACCAAGAAGACGAAAAAGCAGAAACTGGTTCTTGACCACACTGCAATGGTTGACAAGACCAACGTCGATTCCGTACGCAGCATGCTCTGCCTCAAATAAGCGGTTTTCCATTAATTTACTTTTATTGTCTAACCGAACGTTTAGCCCAAACAAAGTTCACTCTGTGATAGAATGACGCTAACGCTCACAAACAATTACAACAATGCCAAGATCAGTTAATCACGTTGCTTCAAGAGCAAGAAGAAAGAAAGTCCTTTCATTGACCAGAGGTTATTTCGGTTCAAGAAAGAATGTGTGGACCGTTGCCAAGAATACTTGGGAGAAGGGTCTGACCTATGCTTACCGCGACCGTAAGAACAAAAAGCGCGAATTCCGTGGTCTGTGGATTCAGCGTATCAATGCTGCCGCCCGTCTGGAAGGTTTCACCTACAGCCGTCTGATGGGTGCCCTGCACAAAGCCGGTATCGAAATCAACCGCAAGGTCCTCGCCGACCTTGCCATGAACGAGCCCCAGGCTTTCAAGGCCATCGTCGAAAAGGCCAAGAACGCATAAGTAACACAACCATTCAACATAGAAAAAGCCGGAGACCCACATCTCCGGCTTTTCTTGTTCAGCATGACGCGAAGTTCAGCAAGACGCGAAGTTCAGAAGTTGTAACCAATGCTAAGGTAGGCTCCCACCTGATCCCAGAATTTAGCAACCCTATAGGTATTCCCCCAATGTACATCCAACTTGATCGGGCCGATAATGGAATTATAGGCATACTCAATACCCGCTCCGTAGAAACTGTCCGCCCAATCACTGTCCTTGAACCACTCCGAAATCCCATACGCAGAACGGCAGTAGTTGAACATACCGGTCAGGTAATGCCTTCCAACCATATTCCAGCGAAGGTCGGCACGGAATATAGTCGTGAGATTATTCATACTTTCAACCGTATTTGTTCCGATAAACGGCATCTGCTGAGGGGAATAGCGTCCAGAGAGAGAACCACCGATATAGTTGGTATATGTCGAATAGTGTTCATTTTCGCGGTCACCCCCTAAGTAATGACGGCCATAGAACTGAGGTATCAGCTCCAACTTCGATGTCAATGGAATGTATGATTCCAAATTAAGCTGGAGACTTCCCATATTGGGGACTTTCATTCCCTCTTCCCTTGCCAACCTGTACAACTCCAGAAAATTCCATTCACCAAGCACCTGAAACTTCACCCCTTTCCGGGCAAAATACTCTTTGTCAAGGTTATCAAACTTGAAACGGGCAAAAATTCCAAGAGGACAGCTTGAAAGTTTTTCCGACTGGTTTTCCATCGACTCTACAAACAGCTGTCCTACATACGGGTCAATCGTGGCTATCTGTATGTAACTCATTGTATATTCATCATCAAAAAAGATATCTTTTATCGAGCGGCTCTGAAGACGCAGGCCACCCTCTGCCCGGATAAACCTCGAGTGGAACTGGGAAAGATACAATTCAGCATTCATCTCATGTATTCTCATCCGATAGTAATTATTGCCGAATTGGGACACAACATTCTCATAGCCGTGATAATTGAATGCCAGATTAATAGTCGGGAATATAAGCGGCGCATACGAAAACATCAGATTTCCCCTCAAATTCGCCCCCAAATTCCAGGTGGTCGAACCGCTAAAACCGGTCATTTTATTTTCCCCGAGACCCAGATGCAACAACAGGGTAGCCTGGTCACGTGTATCATAGCGGAAGCCAAGACCTATTTCGTGAGGCTCCTCCGGGGTCGTTTTCAGCGTCAGAGCATACGTACCGTCGGCATTCGGCGACAGATAATAATTGATTCGCTTGAAGGCAGCCGTTCCATAGATAATACCCACAAGTCTGTTCAGATCCTTGCCGGTAACCTCCTTTGAGAAATCCACACCCGATTTCTGAATCATACGATTCTTCAGGACTTCATTCATCCCCTCCACCGTGACCGATGAGACCTTGATGGCTGTTTCAGAAAACGGACTCAGATTCTTGGCCGGAGGAGCCTTCCGTGTCTTTTCCTTTGGGAATTTGTCCAACTGAGCCTTGAGGGCCTCCAGCATTTCCCGCTTCTCAGAGGCCGCTGCATAGCCTCTTTCCATGATAGCCTTGACGCTCTCCTTGTCGAAGCTCAGGGTTCCGAAACCGCTGATATCGGGATGTACATAAATGGTGCAACGCTGCTGATTTTCAGCCGTTCCCTTACGTGTCATCATATCAAACAGCCTGGTCAGAAGTTCGGGCAGCGACTTGATGGCATCCGGATGGACATCGCCGCGGTCCTTGGTCACCTCCACACCTATTACAATATCCGCACCCATTTCCTGACAGACATCGACAGGGAAGTTGTTGAACAGTCCGCCATCGACGAGCATCATATCCTTTCCATACCTGACCGGGGCAAACACACCCGGGATAGCCATAGAGGCACGCACAGCATCCGGCAACCAGCCGCTGCGCAACACCTTCATCTGCCCTGAAACGACATCGCTAACCACACAGGCGTATGGAATCGGCAGGTCATCGAAGCTCATAGAATCCTGATAACCGACGCTCAGGCAGTTGAACAAGTTCAGCAGGTTGCTTCCGGTCGTAAATCCGCCGGGAAGAGAACTTAGAAATGAAACCTTAGAATCCGAAGCACCGGTGGCTTCCTTCTTGATATCCCGCTTGTCGCCTTGGGCAATATCGTGATTCTGCTCAATATCTGAGACTTGAGAAGAAAGAGTACCAGTGTTGAACGGCAGACTAATAAGCATTGTCCCATCCATCTCAGCCTTGACCGAATTGGTGTAACGGCGGTCCATACGGTCAGACATATAGACACCCCAGTCGATATTGCTGATTATGGTATCCATCTGGTTTGCACTGTAACCCAGTGAATAGAGCATACCAATGATGGAACCCATACTTGTACCGGTTATATAATCAATAGGTATTCCAACCTCTTCAAGCACCTTCAGCACACCAATATGAGCAGCACCCTTGGCACCTCCACCGGCAAAGGTCAGACCTATGCGAGGACGGTGCATCGTGGCCGCATCCGAAGATTGTGAAGAAGCCGATACAGCCTCAGAAGCGACCGGTTCCGCCGAAGGTTCAGCAACTTGAGATGAAAGAACCGGAACTGTCGCTGCGGCAACCATTCCGCAAAAAAGGATGGATTTCAATAAATTCATTTCTTTCTCCGTTTATTTCGCACAAAAATAAGAAATAATGACAAAAAACTTGCCCACAAGCCGCAAAACATATATTTTTGCGTTGAAGTCGTGCTGGTCAATTATTGGGAAACTCATCAATTGTATCAAAACACCGAGATTAGTTCAGCTTTCCAATGGCGGGCTGTACCTTCCGACTCTTGCAGACGGAAGTTGCCTCTACGGGGACACAACAGATTACAAAGGGGAACCGACGCTCAAATCCTTCATTTCGGAGTTTTCGCATTTACGTCAGCACGACTTCATTTTTCCATTAAAGGCACATTAATGCCTTTTACGGATTACCATTACAGAATGTCTGAGAAGACCGACGGAGGTGTCGGGCGAAGGTTATAGTGCGAAGACATCGATTCTCCGTATGCTCCTGCACTGCGCAGTGCCACAAAGTCTCCACGACGGGTTTCAGGGAGCATTTCGTCAGTTCCGAAACAGTCCGACGACTCACAGACCGGTCCCACGACATCGTATTTTACCATTAACGACGAGCTGGACGAAATGTTGTCAATCTGATGATGGGCCTGGTAGAGTGCCGGACGGATGAGCTCGGTCATGCTGCCGTCCAGGATGACGAACTTCTTGTCAGTTCCCTGCTTTACATACAAAACCCTGGAAATCAAACTTCCGCACTGTGCTACAATGGGCCGTCCAGGTTCCATGTGCAGCGTCTGTCCCGGACGCAGCTTCAACACTCCGAGGATTGTATCGAAATAGGTGGCGAAATCAGCAATCGGATGGGCATCCGGCTCTTTGTAGTCAATGCCGAGTCCACCGCCAAGATTGATATGCTCAACCTTGACCCCCATCTCTGCAAGGTGATCCTGAATCTCATTAATTTTGGCTGCCAGATCTGCAAAATTCTGCATGTCAAGAATTTGCGAGCCGATATGGAAATGGAGTCCTACCAGCCGGACATTGGGCAAAACCTCCGCCTCCCTGACGACCTTGTCCATCTCGGAGAGGTTGATTCCGAACTTGTTCTCCTGAATACCGGTCACGATATAGTGATGGGTATTGGCGTGCACGTTAGGATTGATGCGAAGTGCTATGCGGGCAGTAAGTCCCTTCTTACCAGCCAGTTCGTTGATAACTTCCAGTTCGGCCTGCGACTCGGTGTTGAAACAGAAAATTCCGCCATCCAGAGCCTTGTTGATTTCCCAGTCAGCCTTTCCAACCCCTGCATAGACTATCTTCGAGGGTGGGAATCCGGCAGCAAGAGCCGCCTCGACCTCACCTCCGCTAACGCAGTCTATTCCGAAACCATACTCCCTGACAATGGAAAGGATTCGCGGGTTTGCATTGGCCTTGACCGCATAGTGGACGTTTATGCCATGCTTTCCAGCCTCAGTCTTGAGGGTATCAAGAGTGCGGCGCAGCAGGTCGGTATCATAATAATAAAAAGGTGTGGTCAGCTTCTCAAAAGCCTTTACGGGGAAATCTATGCTTCTCATTTTCGGGAATCAGTTTTCAAATATCAGTTTTCAAAAAGGTACTTGCTGAGTGCCTTCAGCGTCCGTTTCTTGTCTTCGGCCTTGACCAGCAGAGAGATGTTGAAGTTGCTTCCGCCAAAGGAAATCATCCGTACAGGAATCTCCTTGAGGGCATCCATAACGCGGGTCTCGAAACCGATATTGTCCCAGCGAAGGTCGCCCACGACGCAGACAATCACCATATCGGTATCGACAGTCACGGTACCGACCTGACGCAGTTCCTCCAGGATTTCATTCAGATGGCTATTGTTGTCGATGGTCATCGAAATACCCACCTCTGAAGTGCAAATCATGTCAATCGGGGTCTTGTGGTTCTCGAAAATCTCGAACACCCGGCGCAGGAAACCGTATGCCAGCAACATGCGTCCCGACTTAATCTTGATTGCCGTAATGTTGTCCTTTGCCGCCACAGCCTTGATTTTACCGATTTCACTGCGGTTGGAAATAAGCGTTCCAGGGGCATCCGGCTGCATAGTATTGAGCAGACGGACAGGAATTTGCGACAATTTTGCTGGCAGAATACAGGTAGGATGGAGAATCTTCGCTCCGAAGTATGCCAGCTCGGCAGCCTCGTCAAAGTTCAGGAACTGAACTGGTTTTGTATTGTCAACTATGCGCGGGTCGTTGTTGTGCATACCATCGATGTCGGTCCAAATCTGGATCTCTTCAGCCTGTAGGGCAGCGCCAACCAGTGATGCGGTATAGTCGCTTCCGCCTCGGGTCAGGTTGTCAATCTCACCATAGACATTGCGGCAGATAAATCCCTGAGTGATAAACAAATCGGCATCCGCTGCCCCGCTGATGAGTTGCTTGAGATGTTCCTCGATGTAGGGCATGTCAGGCTCGGCCACCTTGTTGGTGCGCATGTAATCCAAAGCCGGAAGCAGGACGGCCTTCACCCCTTGAGTATGCAAATAGTTGCAGAACAGCTGGGTAGAGAGCAGTTCGCCCTGAGCGATGATGGCTTTCTCCTCAATTGTAGTGAAGAGTTGCTTTGTAAAGGAACGGATGAGAGTGAATACTCCCTTGACCATTTTCAGGGCCTCCTCCTTTGGGGCTCCATCCTGTCCGAAGAGTTCGTCAATCACGCCGAAGTATTTATGTTCCAGCGCATTAATCTGTTCGTTTGCCCCTTCCACATTCTTTTTAGAAAGGTAACCTGCTATTTCGACCAGGCTGTTGGTCGTTCCGGACATTGCCGACAGCACGATTACGTTCTTGCCGGCGTGGCCTATCATTTCGGCCAGATTTTTCATTCTCTGGGCAGAACCAACCGAGGTTCCACCAAATTTCATTACCTTCATAATTTCGCTCAAGTTTCGCAAGTAAATACTTTATTGATATTCGGAAGTTTCGTATATGCGAAACTCAAATTCTTCAAAATCAATTCATTTAAAAACCGTCATCCTGAACGGCTCACAACTTCTCAGTAAGCCGTTGCCCCTCAAAAATCCACTGCCGTCCCGGATACTTGGCAAGGAACGACATATTGTGAGTAGTCATCAGCACCGTAGTGCCCTTCTGGCTGATATCGTGTAGCAGTTGCACAATTGAATCACTGGTTACAGGGTCAAGGTTACCGGTAGGCTCGTCTGCCAGTATTATTTTGGGCTTGTTGAGCAATGCACGGGCAATGACAATACGCTGCTGCTCGCCACCGGAAAGCTCATTCGGCATCTTGTACCCCTTGCTTTCCATACCGACCCGCTCCAGCACCTCGCCAATACGCGATACTATTTCATCCCTGTTCTTCCAACCGGTAGCCCCAAGGACAAACTTCAAGTTATCATGCACGGTACAGTAATCCAATAAACGGAAGTCCTGAAAGGCAATTCCCAACTGGCGCCGCAGTTCCTGAATTTTTTTCTTCTTGATATGAAGCAGGTCATAATCAAACACCCTGGCCATGGGCTCAACATCCGATCCGACACCTCCCTGCAATTTAATCTCAGCATAAATCGTTTTGAGCAGACTGGTCTTACCTGTACCTACCTTTCCGGTCAGATAGACAAATTCGCCCCCGTTCACGTCGAATGAGAGATTCTTCAGGACAACGTTGCAGTCATTTAACACGTCAACATTGCGATATGAAATCAAAGGAGTCTCCATAATCAGCCTCTATGTCTGGTTTTCAGTTCCTTGCCAAGGTCATCCAGACTATAGCCCTTGGATGTGAGCAATACTATAAGGTGATACAGCAAATCGGACGCCTCATAGATGAAGCGCTCGTCGTTGCCGTCAATAGCCTCAATAACCGTCTCAACGGCCTCTTCGCCGACCTTCTGAGCCATGCGGTTGACTCCCGACTTGAAAAGCGAAGTCGTATAGGAGCCAGAAGGCATCTCCTTGAAACGGCGGCCGATAAATTTCTGCAGGTAGTCTATGAACTCATAATCGCCAATCTCATCGATAGTTGCATTCTTGCCGGGGGCTGAATTATCCTCATGGAAGCAAGTGTCCCACCCCTCATGACAGACCGGCCCGTCAGGTTTTGCCTTGATAAGTAAAGTATCGTGGTCACAGTCCTCAAGAATATCCACCACATGCAGATAGTTGCCAGAAGTCTCGCCCTTTGTCCACAGACACTCGCGTGTGCGGCTGTAAAACGTTACCAGACTGGTCTGCTGAGTCTTTTCCAATGCTTCCTGATTCATGAAGCCCACCATCAGCACACGGTTTGTCTCATTGTCCTGAACAACGGCCGGAACTAATCCGCCAAGTTTTTCAAAATTCAGATTCATAGTATGTTATATAATGATTTATCTTACAGTTATCCCTTCACCAGCGAGGTAATGCTTCAAGTCAGGGATTGCAATCTCCCCGAAATGGAACACGCTGGCAGCCAGTGCGGCATCGGCATGTCCCTTTATGAATGCATCACGGAAATGTTCCATTGTCCCAGCCCCTCCGGATGCGATGACAGGTATGTCCAGACGGTCACTGAGCATGGCAAGTGCCTCATTTGCATACCCTTGCTTCACCCCGTCGTGGTCCATGCTGGTAAAGAGAATCTCCCCTGCCCCACGCTCCTGGCCTTCCAGTGCCCATTCGAGCAGCTCACGGTCAGTAGCCTTCCTGCCTCCGTTCACGTAACAGCGCCAGCGGCCGTCATCTTCAAGGTGGGCATCAATTGCGAGCACACACATCTGCGAGCCGAAGTTATGGGCTATATCGTTGATTAACTCAGGGTTACGGATGGCAGCCGAATTGACCGAAGCCTTGTCAGCCCCTGCATTAAGAAGCCTCTCGATGTCATGGATATCGTTGATGCCACCACCGACGGTGAACGGAATGGAAATGTGTGCGGCAATCTCCCGAACCAGTTCGGTAAAGGTACGCCGTCCGTCGCTTGAGGCAGTGATGTCGAGATATACCAGTTCGTCGGCCCCGGCACAGCTGTAGGCTTCACCCATTTCCACCGGGTCGCCCGCCCTACGGAGCTGGACGAAGTTCACCCCCTTTACGGTCTGCCCGTCCTTCACATCCAAACAAGGTATTATTCTCTTGGCCAACATATTACTATCCGTTTTCTATTCAGTACCGACGATAAAGCGTTCAATATCCTTTAGCGTAATCCGCCCTTCATAGATGGCTTTTCCGAAAATCACGGCCGGCAGCCCCGCCTGTTCAAGCTCAAGGATGTCGGCCATCGAAGAGACTCCCCCGCTTGCAATCAGGTACATATCAGGGAATTGTGCCTGCAGTCTGCGGTAAAGGGCAACCGACGGCCCCTGCAACATTCCGTCACGGCTTATATCGGTGCATATCACCTTTCTGACCTTGACAGAGCGTCCTTCAGTGATATATGCCGTCAAAAAGTCTTCGATTGAACACTCTGTGGTCTCGGTCCACCCGGAAACGGAGATTTTCTCATCACGCACATCCGCACCGAGGATTATTCTTTCGTTACCATACTGGAGAAGCCATGAGCGGAAAATATCGGGCCTGCGGACTGCTATGCTCCCGCCTGTCACCATTGAGGCACCGCACTCGAAAGCAATTCTGAGGTCATCATCGCTCTTGAGACCGCCGCCAAAATCGACAGTCAGACCGGTCTGGGCTGTCAAGGTCTCCAGCACCTTCCAGTTGACGATATGCTGTGCCTTCGCACCATCCAAATCGACTACATGAAGACGCTTGACACCATGCTGTTCAAAGGCTTTTGCCACCTCCAGCGGATGTTCGTCATAGACTTTGCGCTGGGCATAGTCTCCCTGCGTCAGCCTTACACAGCGACCCTCAATCAAATCTATAGCCGGAATCAATTCCATAAAATCTTCCTTTGCCCTTCTTATCCGTCATCCTGAACTTGATTCAGGATCCCTTGTTTCTGTCACATATCAATAAACCGCCTCAAAATCTCTTCCCCCACCAAAGCGCTCTTCTCCGGATGGAACTGGACAGCATAGAAGTTATCCTTCTGCAAAGCAGCCGAATACCTCAGCCCATAATCAGACTCGGCAACCGTCTGCCCGCACCGCTCAGCATAATACCCATGCACATAATAGACATACTTGCCCTCAGTCGAAGCATCAAACAACGGCCCGCGGAGATGATGAATAGTATTCCAACCCATCTGCGGCACCTTGAGACGAGACCCTTCCTCAAGCATAGCCTGCGGAAAGCGTCTGACATCGGTATCAAATATGCCAAGGCAATCGACATCGCCCTCCTCGGAGTGACGGCACATCAGCTGCATGCCGATACAAATGCCAAGAACCGGCCGTTTCAGACTGATAATCAGAGAGTCAAGACGGTGTTCCCGCAAATATGCCATAGTCGTTGAAGCCTCACCGACACCGGGAAAGATTACCCTGTCCGCACCCCTCAACACTTTTTCATCATCGGTCAGGACGGGATCGACCCCCACCCTTTTCAGGGCGTTGACAACCGACACCACATTGCCGGCATTGTACTTGACAATTGCTACTTCCATCGTTTTTCAAAGAGAGGAAACTGTGGGCTACAGCAGTCTCTATCTTGGGTGCAAAGGTACGAGTTTTTTGTCAAAATAACACGAGATGCCGAATCAAGTTCAGCATGACGCACCCTTCCGTCATCCCGGGCTTGACCCGGGATCCCTTAATAATGCACTACTGCTGCCGTCCGTCACCCCGCAATGGTTCCCGAACCGACCAGTTCCTCGCCATCGTACCATGCGGCAAACTGCCCGGCAGTGATGCTCTTCTGAGGCTCGTCGAAGTCGATGAAAAGCCCTTCCGGATAGCGGTAGAGGGTTGCCCACTGAAGGGGCTGGCGATAACGAATGCGCACCTGACAACGACAGACAGCAGGCTCCACCACCCTCGACACATCCTGCACAGAACCCTGCACTGAATCCTGAGGTTCCACCTTAGCCACAATCTCCCTGTCGGGCCGAATCCAGTGAATCTCGTCAGAAGCAATAAAGAGCGTCTTGCGGAAAAGCCCAGGATGCTCATCCCCGCGTCCCATGAAAAGAATATTGTTAACTACGTCAGTAGCAATTACATACATAGGCTTTTCAGTCCCTCCGATATGGAGTCCCTTACGCTGCCCGATAGTATAAAAATGTGCCCCCTCATGACGGCCAAGCACTTTCCCGTCCTTCAGCCGGTAGTAATACGGACGCGACTGCTTCTCCAGACGGGCATGCAACTCCTCAGGATAAGCCCTTCCGTAAGCCTTGAAATTTGCAGGAATTTCAACGATATTCCCCTCTTTGGATGCAAGTTTCTGCTGCAGGAAAACCGGCAAATCGACCTTTCCTACAAAGCAAATTCCCTGAGAATCACGTTTTTGCGCTGTAGCCAATCCCAACTCTGCAGCAATTCTCCGAACCTCCGGTTTAAGCAAATCTCCCACAGGGAAAAGGGCTTTCGAGAGTTGCGCCTGAGAAAGCTGGCAAAGGAAATACGACTGGTCTTTGTTTGGGTCACTCCCCGCCAGCAAACGGTATTGCCGGCCGGAAGGGGTCTCCACCGAATCGCACCGGCAATAGTGGCCCGTTGCGATTTTGTCGGCCCCCAGCTCCTCGGCCGCCTTGAGAAAAGCATCGAACTTGATTTCTCGGTTACACAGCACATCGGGATTGGGTGTCCGCCCCTTCTCGTATTCCGAAAACATGTAATCGACCACCTGATGCCGGTAGGTCTCGCTCAAATCGACCACCTTGAATGGAATATCCAGTTTTCGGGCCACCAGTTCGGCAATGAGAACGTCCTCTTCGTAAGGACAAGCCCCAGAAAGGGTACCGACAGTATCCTTCCAGTTAATCATATAGACTCCAATGACATCGTACCCTTGCTCCTTCAGCAGGTACGCCGCCACACTGGAATCCACCCCTCCAGACAAGCCCAAAACCACCTTTTCCTTCATATTGTTACGCAGTCGGAATGCAAATACAGATTTTCTCTCCGGCAATCTTTCCAGCCATGAGATTCTCACTGCAAAAGTAGTCATTTTCCTGTTTTGCCGACGAAAATCAGGTTCATAATGGACGTGTTCACATGAATCGCAAAAACATTTTCCTAAAAAAACCGTACCTTTGTCGGACAAAAATATATCATCATGAAAAAAACAATTCTTTTTATTTCATTGTGCCTGCTGTTGGCTGCTTGCGGCAACAAACAGCAAGGCGGAGAAACGCTTTCCACGCTGGAAATGCTCAATAGTTCACCCGAAGTTTCCAAATGGTATCAGGTAGCCCCCGAAGGAGCCGTTGATTCCCGTGGAGACCAGTGGCGCGGCCTGTTCAAGAAAGGCAGCGAAAACAAGGTTCTTCTGATGTTCTGTGGAGGTGGTGTCAGCGTTGACGAATATTCAGCCGCAAGAGGAAGTACGGTAACGAAAGATTCTTATTACATGGATCGTATTTCCCTTTTTGAACAGAGCACTGTCAACACCCTTCCGAAGACTCTTGGAAAGGACAGCGTTGACAACCCCTTCAATGGCTGGACCTTCCTGTTCCTCCCCTACACCACGGGCGACTTCCACTGCGGAACAGGCGATTTTGAATACACCGATCTCAACGGGGAGAAACAGATTCTCCACCACCACGGATATACCAACTACCGTAAATTCATGGAGCAGGTCCTTCCCCTTCTCGGCACACCTGAAGCTCTGGTTATCACCGGTTTCAGCGCCGGCGGATTCGGCACTTCCATCCTCTCCGACGACGTAATCAGCCTCTTCCCCAACACCGAAAACGTCACCGTCTGCGTCGATGCTTCCCTTCTTGTCTGGGACGGCTGCGCCGATGTGGCCAAGAATGTCTGGAAAGCCCCGGAAGCCATTTGCAACCAGATTGAAGGCGACAATATTATGCTCTCCTGCCTGGAATCTCTGCATCAGAAGAGACCCAGTGCAAAGATTCTCTTTGGCGTATCGACCTACGACCAGGCTCTCTCCTTGTTCCAGACCTATTTCGACACCGGTGTCAGAAGGCTCAACGACCGCGAAAGCCTCGACGCTTTCCACAACAATCTGAAGGCAACGGTTGCTGAATTCCAGGAGCAGATTCCAGAGGGTGGCCTTTTCATCTGGAACGACCATGTCGTCGATGAAGAATTGGGCGTGACACTTCACACCATCGAATTTGATACAAGAGTGCTTCAGGACCTGGGCGGCCACGGCAGCTTTGCCAAGTGGATCCACGATGCCGTCGAAGGCAACATCAACACCTACGGCCTCGAACTGCTCTAATCCACTTTCAAAACATAATATCAAAAGGAGGATGACCAAAGTAGTCATCCTCTTTTTTTTATTCGGTTGCAAACACATTTTTCGGAAAAATGATACATTTGCACAATCAAGAGTCAATTATTTGAGTTTCGCATAAGCGAGAC
>DCHH01000118.1:0-4250 GCA_002315625.1 Bacteroidales bacterium UBA1757 | reverse complement strand
TAGGCGCGGGGTTTAGGGGCAGAGCCCCTATTAAAAAGGAATATTTGATGGAGTAAAGTTTCGCAAGTCTCCAAAATATCCTGAATATCAATAATGTCTTAACTTGCGAAACTTGAGTCAATTATATGAAAAATATTCTGTGCAAATGGCTTACGAAGCTCTTATCATTGATTGTGCTGGCCGGGGGCATATCGCTGACGGCATGTACTTTTGAACGCCCAGACTACCGCTTCGGCGACGACGGAAAAAGCATCCTGGTTCCCGTTTCCGAGGGGCAAATGCTCCTCACCGTACTGGATGCGAACGCTGTCAGGGTACAGGTCTGCCCCAATGGCACCGAAATGCCGATGCTTGAGGAACTCATCTACACCGAAACCTCTCCTCTGGTATCTTTCAGGGTGCGCAACCGACTGAACGGTTTTGAAATCAGGACAGCAGAGATGAGAGTCCGTTTCAAATGCCCCGAAGAGCAGTTAGTATTTCTCGATAAGCATGGCAGAACCCTCCTCAGCGAAAAGGCAGGCGGCCGTTCCATTAGCCAGGGAATGACCGGTTCATTCCCCTCCCTTACCGTCTCCCAGACATTTCTCTCCCGTCCCGACGAATACATGCTCGGGCTTGGCCAGTTCCAGGACGGCTATATGAACACCCTTGGCCTCACCCGTCGCCTTACCCAGGTCAATTCCCAGATTTCCATTCCAATGGTTCTCTCCAACAAGGGGTACGGCCTGCTGTGGAACAATTATGGCCTGACCGATTACAACCCCTCGCAGCAATGGGTTGAACTCCAGCCCATGGCTACGGAAGGGCAGGAATTTACCGTCAATGCCACCAGCACCCTGGGAAATGTGCGTGAAGGGCGCCGTTTTAACGATTTTTCCGCAAGCGTGGAGATTCCCTCAGACGGTCTCTACTCCTTATTATTGGATGTCGGGCAGTCAATGGCCCGCAAACATTTCCTGACAGTCGATGGCGACACACTAGTCGATGTCACCAACACCTGGCTTCCACCAACCACTTCCGTAGTGGTCCATTTGACCGGAGGAACACATAAACTGCGGGTAAGCGGTGTCAGGGGCGACCGTCCCTCGGTAGGAATCCACTCCGTTCAGGAAGATGCCGACCCCGACCCGATGCGCACTACAACATTCTCGAGCCCGGTGGCCGTTTCGTTGGACTACACCGTTTTTGCGGGGAACGCCGACCGGGTCATCAACTCTTACCGCAACCTTACCGGCAAGGTTCCCCCAATGCCCGAGTGGGCGTTCGGCTATATCCATTGCCGTGAGCGCTACCATTCCCAGCAGGAGATACTCGAAAATGCCGCCCGCTTCCGCGCCGACAGCATTCCCCTCGATGTGATAGTCCAGGACTGGCAGTGGTGGGGCAAGTACGGGTGGAACGCCATGCAGTTCGACGAGGACAACTATCCCGACCCCAAGGCCCTGACCGACAGTCTCCACCAGATGGGGGTCAAGCTGATGCTTTCCGTATGGTCGAAGATTGACCGCAACTGTCAGGTCGGACAGGAGATGGTCTCCAACGGCTATTACATCGACGGAACCGACTGGATTGATTTCTTCCAACCCGAAGCCGCTGCCGCCTACTGGAAGGAGTTCCGCGAACGGCTGCTTCCCACCGGCATCGACGCATGGTGGCAGGACGCTACTGAACCCGAAAACGACGACTTAAAGGGGCGTATGGTGGCCGGCGGTACCATTCCCGGTGAGTTTTACCGCAACGCCTACCCCAACAAAGTGAACCAGACTGTTTTCAACGGCTTGAAGCAGGACCAGCCAGACCGCCAGCCGATGATTCTCACCCGCAGCGGTTTCACCGGCATCCAGCGTTACGGTGCCGTCAACTGGTCGGGCGATGTGGGCAATGACTGGGAGACACTACGACGCCAGATTGCCGGAGGTCTCTCCCTTATGGCCACAGGCCAGCCCTGGTGGACCTACGATGCAGGCGGTTTCTTCCGCCCATGGGCCCAGTACACCGACACCGCCTATCAGGAAAGGATGATCCGTTGGATTCAGGCTTCGGTGTTCCTCCCCTTCATGCGGGTTCACGGCTACATGAGCCAGACCGAGCCATGGCACTATTCTGCAGAGACACAGCGCATTTTCGTTGAGCAAATCAAGTTCCGTTACAAACTGATGCCCTACATTCTGGAGTGTGCCCGCCGCGTCAGCCAGGAAAATTACACCCTGATGCGTCCCCTCCTTTTCGATTTCCCGGACGATGAGGAAGCCCTCCGCCAGCAGACCGAGTTCATGTTCGGTCCCGACCTTCTGGTCTGCCCCATCACCGAGCCCGGCGTCAAGGAATGGCAAGTCTATCTGCCCGCCTCAAAGACCCCGTGGCGCGACATCCACACCGGCGACCTCTACCCAAGTCAAGGCCGCTACCTGACCATCCCCGCCGCCCTCGACCGCATCCCCATCTTCACCCGCCAAGCTAACCCCCTGATCCACTGAATGCATTTCGTATTTTTCGCGAATGATACGCGTAAAATACGAACTCCAGACGGCATCACTTGCGGAGGGTCAATTCATCAAGAATGTATTGCATGTTGGCGTATTTGTCGAGAATCCAGAGGACGTAGCGGATATCGACGTTGACGCACTTGCAGTAGCGGGGTTCGAACCAGTAGTCGGCACAGAGCGACTCTTTGTTGCCGTCGAAGGCCAGGCCTACCAGTTCGCCGCGGGCGTTGAGGACCGCGCTGCCGGAATTGCCGCCGGTAATATCGTTGGTCGATAGGAAATTCACACTCATGGCACCATCTTCATCGGCCCATGGACCCCAGTCCTGACTGCGGAGAAGAGACAACTGGCGGTCGTTCAGATGATACTCATAAACGTCGGGATTGTACTTTTCAAGAATCCCCTCAGATGTGCTCTTTTCCCCATAACGGATAGCGTCGCGCGGCGAAAGGTCACACACATTTCCGTAGGTCAGGCGGAGGGTGGAATTGGCATCGGGATACTGGAAAATCCCCTTGTCGAGGCGCATTTCATACAGAGCACGGGTGTAGTCGTTCTTCAGTTCCGTCAGGGGAGTCGGACAAACCTGGCTCAAAACGTCGATACTGTCATTCAAATCCTTGATGGTCGTGGAGCCCAAAACCGAAACCATCGGGTCGGCCATCACATCAGCCAGCGTATGGGGCGCTGAAATGAAAGCCTGGAACCGCTCAGGATTGGGTATAAACGAATTTTCCCAAACCCAAGCAGCCATGGCCGTACCGTCACCGTTAAACTTGGCAAGAATTTCATTGAAAGCAGCCCCACGGCAAGCGGGCGAAGCGGACGACGCATACGACTTCATGGCGTATGTGAACAGGTCGTGCTCAACCCGCGGGTCGGTGGAAGAAAACAGATTCTCCGACCACTTCATAAAGAGCGTATCGCTGGCCAAAACCAGTGAATCGGCCTTTCGGAACGTACTCTTCAGCCGATTGGTCATAGAATAATAGCCGCAACTTGCCACTATGGAGGACTTGAAGCGGGCCACCTCCTTCTCCATCTCCTCAATGGCGCCATACACCTTGCCAATATTCACAATCACCTCCCGGCGCGGGTCGTCACGGGCGTCGAGCCACTCCTGCAGTTGCTTTTCCAAAGCCTGCTTCTTTTCCACCACCCCATAACGGCGGATGGCATCGGCAGCCCCTTCATAATTCTCCTGGGTATTGGAAAGGGAAAAGAACTGGTCGGAATACTTCAGACGGATGGTATCGTTCTCAGAGCTCCACCTGGTGATGATATCCATTTTGCCCTTCCAAGCAGGAGTGGTCATGGGATACTGAATCCGGGAAACGTAATCGGCCTCGAAAGAAGAACTGTAGCGGTTCGTACGTCCGGGATACCCCATAATCATCGTAAAATCACCCATTTTCACCCCTTTCGTAGAAATTGCCAGATGACGCACAGGGGTCATCGGAACATTCTCCGGCGAATACTCCGCAGGCGAACCGTCCGGCGCACAGTAAATCCTATACAGGGCAAAATCGCCCTTGTGCTGCGGCCATTCCCAGTTGTCGATGTCACCGCCGAAAGCGGCAATCGAGACCGGCGGAGCCGCCACCAGACGGACATCCTGATACCGCTCGTAAAGGAACATGTAATACTTGGAGTTCTTCCACATATTGCCCAGAGAGGCCTCCATGCCATACTCCTCCTGATACTTTTTCTCCATCAGATAGGAAAGCTTCCGTCCTCCCATCTTTTTCTCGCGTGCACCAG
>DCHH01000003.1:20022-22233 GCA_002315625.1 Bacteroidales bacterium UBA1757 | reverse complement strand
AAACTAAGATAAAATACGAAAATACCATCTACATGCTTACAGTCGGTACTACCTCCATTCGGGGCGGATGCCGGCGCGGAGGCGGATGTCGGGGCTTACTTGCGGGCCGTTGTTTTCCCAGATGTTGCCGGGGCCGTTGGCGTTCTGGAGGAACTTTTCTTCTGGGCACCAGTTATCCTTGACTGTGAAGAAGGAGGAACCTTCGTCGGTGTAGAGATAGAACCAGTGGTTGGGGTCGTGGACGTAGGCCGGGTGGTAGATACTGTCAACCACGTTCTCCGTTATCAGGCTCTTGCTCTGGACCGATAGGGTGTAGATGCCAGCCACGTCGTACATGTGCTTGGCGTAGTGGTGGATGTAGTTGGCACGAACCGTGTTGTTGCGCATGGTGTTGACCGTTTTTGTCCAGCCCCAGCCAAGACTTATTCCTGTGTATGATAGCTCGCTCAATTCGTTGTGCTCGATAGTTATGTCGCGCACATAGCCGGCGCAAATGCCCGTGCAGCCCCAGTCTTCATTGGTGCAGTCGTGAATCCGGTTGTCGGCAATGTAGAGTTTGCGGCAAAGTTCGCGGCAATCGGTCGGGTCGTAGGGGAGGTGGGTCTCAATGCCTGTGTCAGAGAAACGGCCGGCCTGTATGCCGTTACCGCCTATGTCTTCAAAGCGGCAGCCCTGGATGGTGTCATTACAGGTAGATTCCACATAGTCGATTCCGCAGGAGGCAAGGTGGGTGAAACTGCAACGCTCAAATGTCGTGTTGTGCACTCCTTGAAGCTCTACGGCGGCAGCGGGACGGCCTATCCATCCCTGGTTTTCAAGCCCCCGGTTTTCATTGCCCGTGACGCCGGCAGGACGCAGCTTGTAGGCATCAAGCAGGAACATTCCAGCCTGCAATGGAACACTGCCCTGCTTGGAGGGGCGCATCCATGTGGTGTGGGCAAATGTCAGGCCCTTGAATGCGATGTCGTGGACGGGCGATTCTTTTGAACCTGAGACTTCGACAAGGGTCTCAAGATGCGGAACGATACATTCGGCCTTAGACATCTGCTCACCTTTCCGTGGCCAGTAATATATAAGGTGGCGCTCGGTGTCGAGGAACCATTCGCCCTCCATATCGAGAAACTCTATGGCATTGCAAAGGTAGAACGGCGATTCAAGCCCTTTGGTCGTCATTGGGGTGGGCCAGGGGTGCTCGGCCTCAATACGGCTCTCAGGCTGGTGAAAGGTCACTTTTGCGGTTTCACCCTCTATTGTGATATCCTTTATGCGGAGGTTGGCAATGGCCCACATCTGGTGAAGAACCATTTCCATACCGTCGAACGTCTCGAAATGCTCCACGCCTGCAGCCGGTATGGTGAGAACCTGGGCCTTCTTGTCCCAAGCTATGATCCTGAGGTAGTTCTCGTCGTTCGTGCTTTTTGAACGGATAGCCTTCTTTCCGTTTATCCACAATTGGCGGAAATCGAGGTATCGTCCGCCAACCTTGGGCTGTGCCGTCACATAAACATTTCCACGGGCCGCCAGAGGAAGTCCGGCCACCGAAGAGGCTTTCTTCCACGGTGCTGTCAGACGAATACCGCCGCTGATAACCACTTCCCCGGAAGCCTTCTGCAGGTCACCACCAAGTCCAGTGATGACTGTTGGACTTGTCGGTGTCCCGGAATCTTCCGGCCTGACCAGGAGCGGTTCGGTAAGAAAATATGTTCCAGACATCATCCTTACAGTGATTCCGCGGCTTATATCTGCCGGGCACTCTTTCCCCACGCTTTGCAGACGGCGCCATTCCCTTGCTTGGCGCAACGCCGCGTGAAGGGTGGCTTTGGGCTCATACAGTGTGCCGGCAGCCATATCGTTTCCGGAAGGTGAAACCCATATTTCGGTTTGTGCGGAAAGGGAAAGCAGGGTGCAGAATGGTAGAACCACTGAAAGAAGACGGTGTCTCATGTGAAAAAATTATTCGGGTTGGAAAACAGTTTTGAGGAATGCGCAGTTGGCACCGTAGTTGCGGCGGACGTTGCGGGTGTCGCCAGCGTCGCGTGAACGCTCGATGACCAGCCAGCTGTTGTAGCCGATTTCCTCAAGCACTTTCTTGATTGCCGGCATATCTATCTGCGGGTCGTTCTCAAGCCAGTACTTGTCGGTATTGGTGCAGTGAATCATGCAGATGTCGTCGCCGAGGATACGCAGCTCCTCGTAGATGTCACGTCCGTT
>DCHH01000003.1:19651-20000 GCA_002315625.1 Bacteroidales bacterium UBA1757 | reverse complement strand
GCCAACGGGTTCTGGAAGTTAAAGTAACTCTTCACAGCAGGGCTTCCAACTTCACGAAGCAGAGCCTTTTCGCCTGCTGCGTCCAGAGTGGTTTCAATTCCAATGATGACACCGGCTTCCTCTGCCATACGGCTTACCTCTTTCAGACGGGCAACCACCTGAGGACGAAGCTCGGGGTTTTTGGAAAGGTCGGAAGTGACACCCAGCGGCAGGAAGCACACCTTCACGCCAAGCCCCTTCATTACGTCGATACAGTCGGCAACCGGCTCGATGTAGCTTTCGCGGGTGGCAAACGACTGGGCATAGAAACCCGACATGGCAACCGACGAAATCCTGATGCCGGTTGAAG
>DCHH01000003.1:17812-19623 GCA_002315625.1 Bacteroidales bacterium UBA1757 | reverse complement strand
GGCCAGTGCCTTGTATTTCTGCAGTTCTTCGGGATTGTTCTTGAAACGGCTCTGGAATGTGACGTTCTTGCTCAGACTGTTCATGTCCATTTCCAGACCGTCGCAACCGATTTCACGGGCCAGGGTGATGGCTCCGTCCTTCTGACGCTTGAGCAGCATCCAGTCGCAGGCGGCGATGGGGAAGGGGATCTGGCCGGCGTTTTCAGGTCCGTAAGCATCCTTCAGACCGGGCCAGATGCCGTCCTTAATGGGAACCATCTGCAACTCGGCAGGATTGACTTTCACGTATTTGATGCGTTGGCGGCGCCAAGTATAGACAAAGTGGACATATCCGTCAGCGCCTTGGATGACAGCCGGATAGGAATACTGGCTGATGGGAGAATCTTCCAGGACAAGTGAAGCGAACCACTTCTTGCCGTTCTTTGAGAGCGAGACATTCAGCGGGGTACGCGGACCTTTAGCCTGGCCTTTCCGGTCGAGAACATGGTTATAGACCAGCAGCTGACGACCGTCCTTCAGCGTTACGGCATCGGTTCCGGAATTGTTCTGTGGCAGGGAAGTGCTGTCAATGGCACTCCATGTCTTTCCGCCGTCATGTGACCAGGTGGTTCCGACGCGACGGTTACGGGTGCGGAAAAGCATCTGCATATCGCCGTTCTTGTGGAACAGGATGCTGGGCTGGATAGCCAGCCACGGGGCTTTCTCGTTCAGCGGGCCAATCTGGCTCCAAGTCTTGCCGTAGTCGGGGGTGACGTCAATGAAAAGACGCCAGCCGTTGCCTTCCTGGCTTGAGGGGCACAGAAGATTGCCGTCAACCTCGACGGGCTTGTTCTTGACCGGACCGATGATTCCTTCGGGCAATGCTTCGGCTGCTGACCAGGTATGGCCATTGTCTGTAGAGCGTTTCAGCCGGCCTTGCCAGGTGGAAGGGCTTGGACCGACCTTATAAAAAAGGAGTAGTTCACCGCCGGGAACCTGGTAGAGAACCGGATTCCAGCAGGGAAGGCTTGCTTTTTCACGCTTTTCACCCTTGGCGAGGGCTTTTTCCATTTCGGCCGTCCAGTCGCCCGGATCGTTGAGCATAATGCCGTCGGCAACCTTTTCGGGGGCAGTCCACTCCTGGCTGCCATTGGGCTTGCGGCAAACCCAGATGCAGACGTCGGGGTGACGCTCCTTTGTGCCGCCGAAGAATGTTACTATCAGTCCTTCAGGAGTTTCGGCTATGGAGGAGGAGTGACACTCGGCAAATGGTGCTTTGGTATAGACGAACTGCTGCTCTACTATGCCTTTTTTCCAGTCGTATTCTTTGGCTTGAAGAGGAAATGCCACTAAGCAGATAAGAATGGCAGGGATTAGGGATGTGATTTTATTCATTTGGAGGAAGCTTTTGCGGCCTTTTCGGCTTTGATTTTGTCGGTGTAGGCTTTGTACATGGTCTTCCAGTCGCGGCCGGAGTTGGTGAAATACTGTTCGTTCTTGGTCTTGTAGATTTCGAAGATTTGGGAAATCTCCTTCATGTTCTTGTAGTCAATGGCTTTGAGACGGGCCTCTTTGAGATTGGTGTAGAGGTATTCTTCATCCTCAGCGGTAAGATTAGGAACGATGCTGCGATAGCCGTTCATGGTAAATTCAACCTTACCGACGGTGTATTTGTCGAGGATGGCTTCGACCTGTTCCGGGGATAAGTCTGCGTAGAGGGCATCCAGCAGGTTCTGACGGACGCTGGCCGGAATGCCTGAGTCGGCCAGCACCTGGCGCTCAATGCCGGAGAGCTTGTTGCCGGTTACGGGGTTGATTGCACCGTCGGGAAT
>DCHH01000003.1:17237-17694 GCA_002315625.1 Bacteroidales bacterium UBA1757 | reverse complement strand
AAGCGGCCCATTCGCCGGCTTTCTTGGCATTGTTGATGTCAGACTGGGCAGTTGAGGAAGCGGTATTTGCCTTGGATACTGCAGCAGCGACAACTTCATTCTTCTCAAGATATATCTTTGAGGCGTCGTAAGCTACCAGAACCATGTCGTGAATCTGTCCGTAAATACCCTCCGGCTGGAATGTCTGAACTCCGTCAGCCTGACCGATATATGCAGTTGAACCGGTTTCGGGGTTATACCAGAAGAGCTTCTTCATCTTTCCGGGCAATTGTGAAAGGTCAATGGTGATAGGGATTCCGGTGTAGTCATAGACCATGGCATAGTCGTCACCGCGTGTGGCGGCCAGACGGTCATAGCGAGTGCCGTTGTTATCCTTAAGCAGTTCCTGAGCAGGACGGCCGGTGGTGAACGGGAAGGCGGTCATCAGCTTCTTGAGGTACTGCATCTGGCCGCTGGC
>DCHH01000003.1:17052-17177 GCA_002315625.1 Bacteroidales bacterium UBA1757 | reverse complement strand
GGAATGATGGAGGGAATGTAGAACTGCATGACGGCATTGTCGCCGTAAGTGTGGCCGAACGAGCCGGCAAACACAGACCAGTAGGCATAGCGGCGGATGTCGCTCGGCTGCCAATAGGGCTCGTC
>DCHH01000003.1:0-17015 GCA_002315625.1 Bacteroidales bacterium UBA1757 | reverse complement strand
GGGATTCCCTCGTAGGAAGGTTCGCCGTCAATGACAGGCTTTGCAGGCTCGTATGCGTATGCTTCATCGACATAGCGCCAGTTGTCCTCTTCTGTACCTTGTTCAATTCCGTAGCCGACGGTCTGGCCGAAATTCTGCCCGTAACGGCGGTGCCCTGACTGGAACATGTTGAAATCCAGCCAGTCGGCATTGTGGAACCAGCGGGCCGACAATGTGCGTCCGACCGGATGGTAGCTCATAAGGTGGTTCTTGTCGGCAGCCTTGATGCTGGTGGCCAGAGCGTTCCACACATCCATGTCTCCGGGATTGCGGTCAGGGGCCACGTCACCGCCGATAAGCCAGATGATGTTCGGACGGTCCTTGTAGCGGTTGCCGAGGAATGTGCCGTACTTCTTGGCATCGTCAACGCTCATGTGTCCGTTCTTGACGATTTCTGAGCCCCAGCAGCAGACTATTGCCACGTACATTCCCTTTTCGGCAGCCTTGTCAATGGCATAATCAACATGGTCCCAGTAGCCGTAGCGCCCTTCCTGATTAATCTTGCGGAAGTCGTAACCATAAGGGGTGGCGCACTCTCCATATACATTGAACTGAGGCCAGTAGTGGAAGATTGAAACCTGAATTACGTTGAAACCCTTGGCGGCGCGGTCTTTCAGGAAAAAGTCGATTTCCTCACGCTGCAGGCGCGAAGTGAGCAGCCATGCGGTTTCGCCGAGCCAGAAGAACGGTTCGCCGTTTTCGTGCACCAGATAGCGCTGATTGTCAGATACTTTGAGCTTGCCATTGTCCCAAGGGAGGGCGGCTGAGAGAGGTGATGCTACACTCTGCAAAAGCAGGAGTGATGCCAACAGAAACAGGGGCTTTTTCATATTTTCAAAAATTGATTTGTTCTAAAACGAATTAGGGACAAATGTAGTCCAAAAACCGTGGTTTTCCTACCGTATAGGATTTTTTAGCAATAGGCGAATATTCTTATAATTAGTTCGAAATTAGCCGGAAACGGCGTGTGTGGCAAAAATAAAGTTTGGCGGAATTGCGGAAAGTCGGTAAATTTGCGGTTTGAAAAAATCGAAACAGTTTCCAATCTAAAGGATATTGGTATGGAAATCAACAGAGCACTCATAAGTGAGTTCTATGATGGACTTGATGAAAGGTCCAGAGGTACTATTGATACGGCCATAGAGAAGGTGGTCGAAGCCAAGAAAAACGGTAAGAAGGTGGTTGTCGTGACCGGCAGCGGGCCGAATATTCACGAAGGGGTCACAACTCTGATAGCGGAGCTTATCGACAAGGGAATAGTTGATGGCGTAACTACAAGTTCAGCCGTCATAAACCACGAGATGGGAGGTACCCTTGACCGTGTAAAGATGTGTCCGGCAGCCCAGTTCGGCTTTGACGAGGAGGTGATGCCGCGAGGTAACGTCTTTGAATTCACCGACTTGACTGACGATCAACTGGACGAACTCTCCAAGGAGATGATTCTCGACCGCGAACTGCTGGCAAAGCGGCACGACGCAGAAGGACATTACCTTATAAAAGCGGCTGCCAACATGGCCTATCCGATGGGACTGCGTACGGAATTACTTGCAGATGAAATACATACAGTCTGCCGTCAGACCGGGCTGCCGTTTGAAACAGTTGCCGGATGGGGGGCTGACAGCCGCACTATGATTGGCTCTGGAGCAGCCAAGGGAGTGCCAGTGCTTGTGACAATTCCCCAACTTGTGGGTGGCGGTCACGTGGGTATGGCTGTCGGCGACAGTATCCCTATTGCCGAACGCTCGCGCCGCATTGCCGAACTCATGGGAAGCGCCGATGTGATTATCGAGTCGGCAGTTGCCCTGACCCAGGAAATCCACGACGGGCCGTTTGAAACCTATACCGGTCACGGCATCTGGTCATGGTGGCAGCACCAGCCGGTCTATAGCCTTCGCGGTAAGACTCTGATTCGCTTTGACTTGGACGAGAATCTGCGCAAGGCACAGGACCTCCAGAAGCAGAGCGCAATGATTCAGGAGGCTATCAACAAGGGACTGCCCAAGACCAAGCTTTCTAAGATTCCGTTCCGTATGGAGATGTCGGCTTTTGCCCGCCACGAAGGAAGTCTGCCTGTAATCGGCGACATCGGAATGATATGGCCGGTATTTGCCCTGCGTATTGCCGACGCCCTTGGAATAACCCTGGATTTCATGAGCTACAAGCAGGAGACTCCCGACGGCAAGGCAATGCGGGAGTGGATTGTCGATAATGTACGTCCATTCAGCCGCGAAAAAATGCACGCATCACACGCCCGTTACTCTCATTGAACATTATTCCCGTTTGAAATGGAAGAGGATCTTTACTATAACCTGTTCGAAGACAGGGTAATGCAGGAGATGCTCCGGCTTTGCACCGGCTGTGGGATGCTGGAGGGACAGCTGCTCAACAGTGAAGACACCGATGCAAAGTGGAAGGAGATTGCCCCCGACTATATGGCTGATGCTGTTGGGGAAATCGCAGAATATCCCGAGGCGGCTGTCGCCTGGGCAGGATACGTCGGCATGGCCATTGCCCGCTGGTGGAACGACGACTGGCAGCGTTACAAGGAGTACCCGTATGCCAAGTTACACGGCAGCCGGGGCTTTGACGATATGGACGAGCATATCGTCCGTGATAT
This sequence comes from Bacteroidales bacterium UBA1757, assembly GCA_002315625.1. GTDB lineage: Bacteria > Bacteroidota > Bacteroidia > Bacteroidales > UBA1402 > UBA1757. The sequence goes on along the minus strand of DCHH01000003.1, from coordinate 14,359 downwards.
TCTTGGATTTCCACTTGAAGGGGAAAAGGCCAAATCAATTGAGAAAATAATGGGAAGCTGCGCTGCGGCAGCCATCAACCTGATTCGTCACGAGCGGGTCGAACCCACTACAAAAAGAGCTTTCCTGCTCTATGCCCGCGCAGAAAGGGTGATGTTCCGAATCGGTGTGTCGCTGGAACTTTATGCTCTTGGGTACCACTGGCAAAAATGTAGGCCCTGCTTCTGACGCTCGCCGACGGCGGGTCTGCTTTATTCAATTTCCTCTCCGAGGTAGTGTTTTCTGTAGAAGCGGATGTATGCTTCTATGGGTGTAATGTTGTCGCCGAATGTGGTGGTGTTCAGCAGTTTGAAGTTCGATTCGGAAATAATGAGGATTACGAGTCCGGGGTACTTTTCTTCAGGACGCTCTGTCTGGAAATTCATCCATGAGGCATAACGGGTTACGTCCTCCGCATTCTCAAATGGCCTGATTACCAGAACATCGTGCTTTGCCAGCTGCTCCAGACTCAGCTCGTAGTCGCGTATCAGGAAGTTGGTAAAGTTGTACAATGCCACATCGAAGAGCAGATGGTTGGCGTTTGTCGAGTCGGACGGGTAGGAGAGTACCATCAGATGAGGCTCCTTCGGCTGGTATGTGAACTGGTTCGAAATGGAATCGAGCATAAGCGAGTCGATATCGACATAACCCTCGTAGAAGCCGTTGAAACCTTGTGGACGCAGGCCCGCATTCCAGTAGGCAAGCATTTGCGAAACCATATCCTTGAGGTCGCAATTGGGGTACTTCGCGGTTATTTCTGTGATGAGACGGAGGAACAGTTCTCCGTCGCCGTCCTTGACCGCCTCCATTGCACGCAGGAACATGAACTTGGGCATCAGGGTGCTGCGGGAATAGTTGGCCTCAACGTAGGAATAGTTGGCCTTGACCGAGTCGGCATGGTTTGAAATGAAATGGCGGTAGGTTTCGTTGTACATCGAATCCTCGTGCGCATACATGTCAATCATTTTCTGGATGAAGAGCGAATCGGAGAGGATTTCCGCCTGCTCGGTGTTGGGATGGTTCGTGAGAAGTTTGTGGCGGTTGTCCTCGGCCTTTTCATTCTCATGATGCTGCATGAGAATCAGGTAGCAGAGGTAATAGGTCTCAGGCAGCCACAGGGTATCGGCGGGGAAACGCCGCTCAAGCTCGGCAAAGGTGCGCAGAGCCAGGTCGTCGTTTTCCATCTGCTCGCGGTAAACCTTTGCAGCATTGAACATTGCCTCGGCAATCTGGGCGTTTGATTCGGCAATCTGTTCTTCGGTAAACGGAAGGTCTTTGAGATAGTATCCAGGTTCGGTCGGGTCGTCCGAAGCTTCAAATTCCGGGGCATCCGTCGCTGTGGATTCGGCCTCGATATCGGTAAGCAGTCCGTCAGGTGCAGTTGTGGTACCATCTGCAGGGGGTGTTTCATCCGTTCCGTTAAGAGATGCATTGAGGTCCGAGAAGAAGGTCCCCTTGTTCCTGATGCGCCAGTTGTCCTCCAGCGAGCGTTTGCCCCAGTTCTTTTCGAAGTCCTTCTTTCCCTGTTTGAGAGAGGCTTCGTTGTAGAAGTACCAGCTGTTGTCGCCATTGCTGACGGTTGCTTTCGGTTCGTCGGACTCCTTGACGTTCTCCTTGGTGAACTCCTCGTTTGCGGAGAGTGCCTCCTCCTGACTCTTCTTCCTGGCCTCCTCCTTGAGCTGCTTCTTAACCACCTCGATAATGCTATCTATTATGGCAGAGCGCCGTTCTTCGGGAAGGGCGGCCATGGCCTGGAGGCTGTCCTGCACAAATATTGTCTCTACGTAGGGCTCCAGAATCTGGAGAATGCGGTCGCGCTCGGCAACCATCTCCTTGATGCTGTTGTCGTCCTCTATGAGCGGGTTGCCCTCCTTGTAGCATGGCACGGCCGGGCGGAAGTTCTCGTCGTCATAGTAGAGGCCGCCGAGGGTAATGAGAGACTGTGCCTTGTAGTGGCCGCCAAGAGTGCTCTTGGCAATTGCTGTCTTGTACTGCTCTATGGCTTGTACTGTGTCTTTGTCGTTGAGATAGTAGTTGCCTATGGCATAATGGATGGCGTCAAGATAGTCCGCATTGTTTTTATTACGGCTCATTCTCAGTAGTTTGCGAACCACGGCCTTCTGGCTTATGTGGTGGTTGACCTCGGTCTGGTGGATGCGGGCGTTGAGGTCCATCTCGTAGGAGGGACTGAGATTTGTCACCTTTTTATAATAGGAGTACGATTTGTCGTCCTGACCGACGCTTTGGTACAACTGTGCGAGAAGGTAGGTGTAGCGCTGTTTCTCCACTTTGCGGTGGGTGTTGGACAGCCCGATTTCTATCAGCGGAATAGCTTCCTGAGTCCTGCCCTGATGGAGAAGGAGGTCGCCGTAAGCAGTTGAATAGAGGGCGTTTAGGCTTGAGTCAAACCCTTCATCGTTCATCTTTACGAAGATGTTTTCAGCCTCGTAGAGCCAATCGTCTATGTAGTAGGCTATTGCCTGGTAAATCTTTGAGGCGTCGCACGTCTTCTTGTCGTGGGAGAAGTGCTGCTGGATGTAGGAGCAAGTCGAGACAGCCGATTCAAAGTCGCCGCCGTAGAGTTCGGCTTTTGCCATCAGCAGAAAGACTGAGGGCATCACGGGGTTGAACTCCTCCTGTTCGTAGAAACGGCGCTCTTTTTCAGGGGCGTTGCGGGCGGGTTTCTTGTCTGGTTTTACCCGGATTGAGTGGGTCTTGATGGCCTTCTGGCATTTGTCTATGCATGCCTTCATATTGCCGGAGGCCACTTTCTGCATGGCAGGGTCGCTGATTATGAAGACTGGCAGCAAGTCTGAATAGTCCGCCTTGTAGGATTTTTCTATCTGGTCAAGTCCTTTCAGGAATGACTGTTCGGCGTTGAATTTGACGTTGTAGCGGGTGGTGAGGGCATGATGGTTGCGCGACAATGATGTATTGCGCTGGGTGGAGCAGGAATACACCAGACCGCTCAGGACGGCTGCTGCCAATAGATATTTCGCTATTCCCTTTACCATCATTATTTGGTTCTTGCTCTATCAGTAACGGGGTTTTGCCTGTTTTATTGCATTTCTATGAACGCTGCTCGGAGACTATCATCAGGGCTTCGTCGCGGAGTTCGAGGGGAAGTTCGATTTCGCGCAGGCGCAGGCTGTTCAGCCAGTCCATCATCTCCTCTGGGCGGACTGTGTTGAAGACTTCGGAAAAGAGGGCAAGAGCCTCGTCGTCGTACTCGTCGGCGGCAATTCCCTTGTAGGCATCAAGTTCCTCATCGTCGAAGTAGATTATTTCGCTCTGGGCCATCAGGCGCTTGTCCTTTTGGCAGACTAGGTGCTGGCCGCAGCAGGCTGTGCTCTCTTCTGTGTCGGTTTGTTCCTCCTGGGTATCAGTACTTTCCTTTTTTTTATTAGCCCCGAACAGGTTAAAGTGGCTGACAATCCAGCTGAAAATGCCTAAGGCTGCCAGAGCAGATGCGAGTATTATATAAAAACCGGTCATGGCTGTTTTTTACATTTGTCGGGATTCTTGTGGACGAACTCTTCCCAGGATTTGCAGTTGCTGGTGCTTTTTGTAGAAGAACTGGTAGAACGTCTTTTCTTTGTGACGGTTTCCAGTCGGGCGCGGCTTGCAATGACATTGCTCTCAAGGAAATGGCAGTATGCGGCGGCAAGTCCGTCAGTAGCATCCAGTTGCGGAAGCAGGCTCTCGTCGGGAATGGAAAGAATTCGCTGAATCAGGTAACGGACCTGCTCCTTGGTAGCCTGCCCGTTGCCCGTAATAGCCATCTTGATTTTCAGTGGTGCATACTCGAAAATGGGAATGTCACGCGAGATGGCGGCAGCAATGGCACACCCCTGGGCATGTCCGAGCTTGAGCATTGACTGGACGTTCTTTCCGAAAAACGGGGCCTCGATGGCCAGTTCGTCGGGAAGGTACTCCTCAATCAGACCAAGTGTCCTCTCGAAAATCTTCCGTAGCCGCAGGTAATGGTCCTCGTACTTGTTGAGCTTGAGGACACCCATCACAACATAGTTGGCCTTGCCGTTTATGATGTGAAGAACGCCATACCCCATGACATTGGTGCCCGGGTCGATGCCCAGGATCACCTTGTCTTTAATGGGAGTGCTGAGGGGTAGTGAATTGCTTGCTGGCATGCCTTTGAAATCAGCGAACCAGGTTCTTACTTCTCGGGAATAGCGGCCAGAACAGCTTTCAGGAAGTCCCACACCTTCTGGACGGAGGGGATATGTGCCCGCTCGTCGGGTGAGTGGGGGCTGAGAAGGGTCGGTCCGAACGATACCATGTCCCATTCGGGATATGCTCCGCTCAGTATGCCGCACTCAAGACCTGCATGGATTGCCATCACGAGCGGTTCCTTGTTGAACATCTCTTTATATACCTTCTCCATAAGGTGAAGGATTGGCGATGCAGCATTGGGGGCCCAGCCTGAGTAGCCGCCAGTAAAGGTTACAGGAATTGAGGCAAGTGCGAAGAGCGACTCCATCTTGTCGGCAAGGGCCTGCTTGGCACTATCGACCGAACTGCGAATAAGACTGCGTACGAAGAACTCACCGCGGAAAATCTTCACCATGGCCATGTTGTTGGAAGTCTCCACAAGACCAGGCATCTGGTCGCTCATCCGTTCGACACCGTCCGGACATACTAATATGGTACGGAGGAAGCGAAGTGCATCGTCGTTGGGAACGTATTTGCACTCCTCGTGGTCGCAGACTTCCCCTTCGGCACATTTGTAAGGTTCGAAAGTGATTGTGCACTTGGGGTCTGTGACGGCATATTCCGTCTTTATTTCAGCTGTGATTTCATCAACAATGGCCTTGGCCTCTCCGAGATGTTCGGGGTTAATGTATAAGGTGGCATAGCAGTCACGCGGGATTGCGTTGCGAAGCGAACCGCCCTCCATATCAAGAAGCTTGGCGTCGGTACGGGAAAGCAATGCATACAAAAGTCTGGCCGACAGCTTGTTGGCATTGGCGCGGCAAAGAATGATGTCCATGCCGGAATGTCCGCCCTGACAGCCTGTTACATTCAGTGAATAGCAGAGCCATCCCTGAGGCTCCTCCTGCGGAATGTATGTGCTATCTGCCGAAGCATCCAAACCGCCTGCGCATCCGACATAGAACTCACCTTCGGTCTCGGAGTCGAGGTTGAGCAGAATCTCACCCTTCAGAATGCCCGGCTTGAGGTTCTGGGCACCGGTCATGCCTGTCTCCTCGTCGTAGGTGACAAGCAGTTCGAGCGGACCGTGACAGATGTCGTCGGATTCGAGAATTGAGAGTCCGAGGGCAATACCCAGTCCGTTGTCGGCACCGAGTGTGGTTCCCTTGGCCTTCAGCCATTCGCCGTCAACCCATGTCTCAATCGGGTCTTTCTCAAAATCGTGCTTCACGTCGGGATTCTTCTGTGGAACCATGTCCATGTGCCCCTGCATGACCACTCCCTTGCGGTTTTCGTACCCCGGAGTGGCGGGCTTGCGCATGATTACGTTGCCGAACTCGTCAGCAAAGCATTCGATATTGTGTTTCTTTCCCCAGTCAAGAAGGTAAGCACGGATTTGCTCCTCATGCTTGGAAGGACGTGGCTGACGGGTAATCCCGTAAAAGTTTCCGAAAACGATTTTCGGTTCCAGTTCGTTGATAGTCATAGCGGATTGTTAGTATCACTGGTTAAGTTTGAATTTCGACCAGTCGCTCCAGTCTTCGGATGGGATGACTTGCGGCGACTGCGGCTTGCCCATACGTGAGGACTCACCGAAGACGCCTGAACGGGTCTGGTTGTAAAGTTGCTCAAAGGTAATATCTCCATTGGAGTCTTTGAAGGATTTCAGCAAAAAGTATGTGAAAATGCCGTGCTTTTTTTCGTGAAAGACGCTGGAGGTCTGGTCACCCGATGATGAGGTGAAACTGACGGTGTTGCCCGAAAGGGTCGAATACTTCGGTGCAATACGGACACCCTTGGCTGCTATGAGAGCCTGTTCTGATTTGAAACCGCCGCTGAAGCAGGCATCCAGGAAGACGTATGCTCCCATGCATCCGCAGTTGGATAGCTTTGAGTAAAGGTCGTTCAAGGAGATGCCGTAGCGGACATTTTTACCAGTCAGGTCAACCGGGAGAAGGTAGGGCATCTGGGTCTGTTCGTCGGGACTTCCGTGGCCGGAGTAGTAGAACATCAGTTCAGCCTGCGGGTCGGACTTTCCGATACCGATGAGGCGATCGACGGCTTCAATCATCTGTCCGGTAGTGGCGTTGGTCAGGAAAATGATGTTGTCGTAAGGAATACCGAAGGTTCTCAGGCAATACTCCTTAAAGGCGCTGGCATCATTCTCGGCGTACGGAACGTTGATTTCGGAGTTGTTGCCAAGAGTAGAATAAAGTTCATTACCGATGATAAGGGCATAACGGTGCAGATGGGACGGACCGACCGGAATGTCGGTGAAGAGCTCACCTTCGTGTTTGAGGGTCACTTGAGTCAGATAGTTTCCACGATTCTCAAGCTGGCCGTCGATGTTCAGGGCTGTGGTGGTAGATAGGTAGTCTCCGAGTTTCACACGATAGATGTCATCGATGAGTTCGTATCGGGAATCCTCCATCATGCTGAGGTGGATGGGAATCGAGTCGCCAGCGAAGCGTTTGTTGACCAGAAAGTCAAACGTATAGGTCGTGTTGCCTCCCGGCGGGATGGTGTCGAAGACAACCTTGTCGGTACCCATAGGGAGAATGTTGTCTGGGCAGTCAAACTTGATTTCGGTGTTGTAGGCCATGGCGGAACCGTAGTTCTGAACCACCAGGATAAGCTTTCCCTTGTCCCCGAGAGAAATTGCAGTCCCTTCCTCTGCCATGAACTGGGAAGCTGCGATACGCAGTCTGGGACGGGCCATCTCCTGCACGTTTATGTTAATCTGCTGAGGGTCAGCGTCGAAAGAGTTTCCTTCCAATACATATATTGTCATGGCGGCTGTTCCGTCAGGAATAGTTTCACTGGCAGTATAGTTCATGGTGAACTGTCTCTCGCTGTGGGCGGGGATAGTTCCAGCATCAATGTTGCGAATACCTGTGATATATGTATCCATCAGCCCCGACTCGGCAAAGCGTACATGGACATTCTCTGCATCGCCGTTTCCCTGGTTTACGACCGTGAACTCGATGGTGAAGGCTTCGCCGCCGTCCAGTACATTGTTGTTGTTCGCCTCGCGGAGCACAACGTTGGTAGTGATGAGCTTAGGAGGCTCTCCCGTGAAGATTTTCGATGCATTTCCGTCGTCAACCGGCAACTGATTGTATTTCGAAAGAACCTGCGCGTAATCATTGTAACTACCCTTGCTCTCGACGATTTCGTTGAGGGCGGCTGATTCGGCACTCATTCCGAGGAACAGATAACACTGGCCGAGGGCTTTCATGTAGTCGTAGCTCTGGGGCTGTTTCTCCAGCATTTTCTCGAAAAGAATCCTGGCTTCCGATACATACGGATAAGACTCCTGCTTGTTGCGCATCTTGTCGCTTTCAGAGGAACCGGCGTTGACCTGCTGGTTGAGTTGGGCGACAATCTTAAAGTCGCAGATGGCCAGGTCACGCATCACCACGAAGTCGTCCGGACGGAAGTTGTAAATGCGCTTGTACATCTCCTGGGCCTCTTTCAGGTTGCCGGCACTCATTTCCAGCCGCGCCTTCATGGGAAGTACCTCAAGGTTGTTGGGGTCGATGTCAAGGATTCCGCTGACAGCCTCGAGAAGCCCACGGTTGTTTCGGGTAGCGATGTAGTGGTTGACCAGGTTGTAGCGGTAGTTCATCTCATTGGGATATGCCTGGATGGCATTTTTGAGGATTGATTCCATCTTCGCATTGTCCTTCTGCCGCTGACAGACAATAATAAGGTTGTTGTAGCAGTCCTTTGCCCGTGCCGTCTCGCCGGAGGCAAGATATTCGTTGAGGCAGTAGGAGGCGTTCTCGTCATCATTCAGCTGGACGGCCGTTGCACCAGTGTTAAAGAGAATCTGGTTGAAACTCGGGTCTTTCGGCAGAATCTCGGTTACCATAGCCGGGTGGGTGGGCAGTTTGACGTATGCCAGTCCGAAGGGGTATGCCTTAGCGAAATCTCCAGAGTTGGAGTAATGGACAGAGGCGATGCGGAGAATCGGATATATGGCGACCAGCTTGGCTTTTGCGGCTGTGGCTATCTGTGCACTTGGCTGCATCTCAAGGGTTTGGACGAACAACTTGTAGCTTTGGAGCAGGTAGTCGTACATTGCCGTACTGTTCTTGTCGCGCTCCACTTCATACAGGACGTAATCCTTGTTCGCCTGTTGGAAAGTCTCTTCCTGTGCCTGTGCAAGGAGAGGAATTAGAATCAGGAAGGAAAGAAATGCGATTTTCTTCATGATGAACAATTATTTGGTGAAGGCATCCTTCATAACGATGTTGACGACGATTCTGCGGAATTCGCTTCCTTCGTTCTCGGCCACCTCGGTACCATACTTGAAGGTGAACTTATCGGGATTCTCCTTGATTTTGTCAATGTTCTTCTTCATCCAGTCCTGGGCACTGACGGCACGGATGAAGGCAAGCTGCTCATTGTTAGTGATGTGGGTCTTGCTGTTGACCGTGATGCTTGAAAGGGTTCCCTTCTTGTAGTAGGGCTCGTTGTTGAAAGCGCCGTAGATACCATAATAAGGTATCATTTTGACAGCCTTGGAATCGGCAGTTCCTGTGATTGTTATTTCAACGTTTTTGCACTTCTCAAGATAGCTGGCCAGTTCAGTATCCATTGCTTTATCGATGGCCTGCAGCATAGTCAGAGCAGCATTGGAGTCCTCAACACGGTACTTACCGGCACTGAAATCCTCCTGAGCGGAGAAACCTGTGGAAACATCATATTTGTAGTTGACCTTATAGTTGTAAATCTTGTTGCCGTCGGCGTCAAAGTCGGCCTTGACCTGTGAATCGACGGAGATTTCAGTCTTGCCGGTAATAAGGTTCTGGGTGCGGCTCTCTTCCACGATGGCCTCCTTCTGCACAACAAGGGCCTCCATCTGTGTATTGGCTTCCTGGCGGATGGCGACGGGTACATATTCGGCATTGCTCTCGCCGAAAATATCCTGCATCTTGACGTACTGACGGTTGTCGTAAATGTACTTGGCACCGGTCACGGCACTGGTAGCAACAAGGTAGGAGAATTCAAGTTCGTCCTTTTCGTTGATGGTGAAGGCCGTTTCTGAGAAGGTGAGCTGGCCGTCGCGAAGGTTCTGGACTTCGTTTTCAGGCAGTTCCAGCTGGATGGCGTTGGCACCCTCGAAGGCTACCTCAATAGTGTGGTTCTCAGCATTATATGTATCTGAAATGAACGGGTCGTCGAACTTGACGGTCTCAAGACCTATTTTGGTGGCGAGTTCTTCCAGCAACATGGCTTTCTGTATGGCGGCATTCTCGTCAGCTACACGGATGTGGTAGGCATCGAGGTCTTCTCCTGAGGCTTGTTTCATCCAGTTGTCCATACCGGCATCCAGGGCGTCAGAGAAGAGAAATCCGTAGAATGGCGAGAGGAAGGAAATATCCCACACGAGGATGGCATTTTCTGTGTTGGAAACCATGGAAAATGTCCCGTCAGCATTCTTAAGGAAGGCCAGATGCTTGGCTCCTGTCATCGGAGTGTTGTTCTTGTCAAGGTTTGTTGTCTCTTCAACCTTGCCGCCCTTGACATTATAGACTGTAAGTTTGGCATTGTCCGAGAGCCAGGCCATATATTTTCCTTCGGGGTGGAAACAGACGTCATTGACATTCTCTCCTTCGGCTACCGTGGCTGTTGTGTTCATGGACATTACATCCACAAGGGCTACGCCTCCGTTGTATGCAATCGCCATCTGTCGGGAGTCGTCCGAAAAAGCAACGGCGTTGACTACGCCCGGCACTTCGATGCTTTTGCGAAGGGCTGAAGTCTCTTTGTTCCAGACATCAACGACTTTGTCGCCGGCTCCGACGATGTAGTAGAGATTCGGGCTGACACTCAGATGATTGTAGGCTTTTCCAGGGGTCAAGGCAATCCCTTTGAGCAGATAATCAGAGGTGTTGTAGGAGAGAATTTCTCCGGTCCTGTTTGAAACGAGCAGTTCGCGGGCATCCGGGGTGAAGGCGGCACTTATCGGAATGGACTTTATAGGAAGGTCTTTGCGCTTGTCACGGATGGTGAAGAGTATTTCGTTTGCCTCCTGAGTGGAGATGATTTCAATGAAATTCTTACCATTGAAGAGAACGGCCAGGGAACTTCCAGTTGGGTTTAAAACAGCCTGACTGATATCGTTTGTTGCTTCGAAAAGGGTTACATTCCGATAGTTGTAGAGGTAATTATCTGATTCATAAAAGAACAGCGATTGAACATTAATGAACGATTCGCATGGATTCTTGAGGGTAAAACGGGCTGCCTCCTGCAACTGCTGAGCGGAGATCATGAGGGACATCGTCAGGAAACTGACACAGGCAAAAGTGCGGAAAAGACTCTTTTTCATCGTTGTTTGTTTTATCGGGTTATTTTGATGGTTTTGACTTCCTGTTGCATTTGTGTGTCTTTCGTCAGATTGGTTGAGAGCCACTTGCGGAATTCTGTAGCTGAAAGGGTGCGGGGCAGGTCGTACCCGTCGGAAGATGTGGCTGTGGCGGCATCGGCGGCCTTAATAAATGGATTAGGAGAAAAAATGATGTATAGATAATCGGTTTCGCTCTGGCCGTCGCAGTATAGTTCGTATGGGTCAACGTCACGGGCATCGAAGAGCGGCTTGGCGTGTCCTTCGGAAAAGAAAATGTAGTCAGTATTGGCCTGTACTGACACATTCCCGGTTTTGGAGGAACGGTAGGGAAGGAGGCAGGAGGCCGTTTGTGAGGCATCCACGAGATAGACGGCCAGGTAGCCGGAAGCAGGCGTCTCAAAGGAGAGGAAGAATTTGTCCCCGTCCTTGAAGTCAGTCGATTCGACGGATGAGAGAGGATCGTTTCGCAGCACTTTTGTCTGGAAAAGGGTTTTGGCACGGATGATTTCACGAGCCTTTCCCTTGATGCGGACGGTGAGGATAAACTGGCCGTTCTCAAAGGAACGCTCGATTTCGGGTTCACCGATTGTCTCTATCCATTCTCCTTTGACGTCTGTTGTACCAAGTACGGTGAAACTCTTTGATGTTTCATCGCCTTGAACGTTAACGTATGAGGTGGTCGATTGGGAGATTGTGGTTCCGAATTCTTTGGCGAGCAGGTCAATCTGTGCCCGCTGGACGGCCACCTGACGCGCTTCGGCCTGAGACATGTTGTCTGGGACGAAAAAAATGTACGGGTCACTGGCATTGCTGACTGTCCGGATCTTCTGAGCTTGTACGAAAAGGCTGAGTGTCAGAAATAAAACTATAAAAAGCGGTCTGGATTTCACAATCGGATTCATGTTCATTTTTTATATTTTTCCAATGGCAAAAATAAACATATTTAACCAATTTCAAAAGAAATCCGAAATTTACTTTTTCAGGAGGATGCGGAAGGTGGTTCCTTTGCCGAGTTCGGAGGATTTGACGAATATTTTGCCGTGGTGGTACTCTTCGACTATGCGCTTGACCAGTGACAGGCCAAGTCCCCATCCGCGTGCCTTGGTCGTGTAGCCGGGTTTGAAGACTGTCTTGAAACGGTTTTTGGCAATACCTTTGCCTGTGTCGCTCACATCAATGGTGACACAGTCTGGGGCATCGGCAACCGAAATGTTTATGCTGCCGTTCCCGTCCATGGCATCGATGGCATTCTTGCAAAGATTCTCAATCACCCACTCGAAAAGTGGAATATTGAGCGGTACAACTACATCGTTATCAGGAAGTCCTGTGGTAAACGAAACTTTCTTTGAACTGCGCCCCTTAATGTAGCGGACGGCATTATCAATTGCCGGTCCAAGGGCTTCCGGCTTGGGCTCCGGCTTCGAACCGATTTTCGAGAAACGCTCGGCAATGGTCTGCAGGCGTTGTGTGTCGCGTTGAATCTCAGAAAGCAATGATGGGTCTATGTCCTTCATTTTCAGGATTTCCTCCCATGCAAGAAGTGATGAGATCGGGGTTCCTAACTGGTGGGCCGTCTCCTTTGACAGTCCGACCCACACCTTGTTTTGTTCAGCTTTCTTCGAGGTTGTCAGCGAGATTATTACGATGATGAAAAAGACGAACATCACGGCGAGCTGGACGTAGGGGAAATACTTCAGCATCTTCAGGTGACGGGAGTCGCTGTAATAGACATACTGAACAAGGTCGGGGGCGAGGCGAACCTCGATGCATTGCCCCCTTTCAATCAGTTCTGAGGATAATTCTGCCAGGTCCTCATCGGGGTGCTTGGTTGAGAGGTTCAGGTTGGAGTGGCTCAGGATGTTGTTGTCCTGGTCGGTCAGAATGACTGGAATGTTGGTGTTGCCTTCGATGATTTTCAGGGTCAGGGAGTAGTCAAACTGCATATCGCTCTGTCCGTCGGCGGGTTCCTGGATAAGGAAGCGGATAGCTTCGGCCCAGAGTTCCATCTTCTTTCGCTCCTCGTTGGCCAGTTCGCGGGCCAGTCTGTTGGAAAACAGTGTCGAGGCGGTAATGATTACTACCGCAATGCAGAGAAAGACGATGCGGATTGCCTGTGAGAAGTCTTTGTATGTGGACATGGGTTCTTTTACTTTGGCTGGTGGGCTATGGCAGGCGGTCAATGGCTACGCCTGAAGCGGTGAGGAATGTGTCCAGACGGTCGCACCCGGAATGGCCAAGTTCGTCCTTGGAGCCTTCCCAGTACTGTGTCCCTTCCTGCATGAAAACTATGTGGGCGCCGATTGTACAGACCGAGTGCATGTCGTGGGTATTGATGACGGTTGTCATGTGATAGGTCTCGGTGAGCGAAACCAGAAGTTCATCAATTTTAATGCTGGTTAACGGGTCGAGGCCGGAGTTTGGCTCGTCACAGAAAAGGTATTTTGGGTTCAGGGCTATTGCACGGGCAATGGCGGCACGTTTCTGCATTCCGCCGCTGAGTTCGGAAGGGTAGAGGTGTGCCGTGTTCGGAAGTCCCACCTCGTCAAGGCAGTAGTGGGTGCGCTTGCGCTGCTCTGCGGCAGACATTTTCGAGAACATCTTGAGGGGAAACATCACATTTTCCTCGATGGTCATGGAGTCGAACAGGGCCGATCCCTGGAAGAGCATCCCCATTTCCTGTGACAGGTCGTGGCGCTGCGACTTGCTCATGGCGTTGAGGCTGCGGCCGTCGTAAAGGATGTCGCCCCCATCGGGATTTAACAGTCCGACCACGCATTTGAGCAGGACTGTCTTGCCCGAACCGCTCTTGCCGATTACCTGGTTGATGATTCCGTCGCGGAGTTCGGTGTTGATTCCGTGGAGTACCTCCCGCCCGGCAAACGATTTATGTAGGTCTTTGATGGTAATCATAGCAGGATTTGGGTCAGTAACAAGTCGAAAATCAGGACCAGGATACTGCTGGAAACGACCGCCATGGTCCCTGCCTTACCGACTTCGAGCGCTCCGCCCTTCACGAAGTAGCCGTTGTAGGCCGACACAGATGTGATGATGAAGGCAAAGAAGAGCGACTTGATGATGGCATACCACACATACCATTCTATGAAGGCATAACGGATGCCGTAGATGTATTTCGAGACGGGTATTTCTCCAGACAGGAAGCAGAATCCCCATCCTCCGACCATTCCGCAGAACATACTGATGACCACCAGCACCGGCATGTAGAGGATAACAGCGGTGATTTTCGGAAGGATGATATAGTTGGCGGAGTTGACGCCCATAATTTCCATGGCATCAATTTGTTCGGTTATGCGCATGGTGCCGATTTCCGAAGCGATGTGCGAACCGATCTGGCCCGCAAGGAAAAGGCTCATGACTGTCGAGCAGAATTCGAGCAGAAGGGTGTCGCGGGTCACGAGTCCCAGACTGTAGGCGGGCAGCAGAGGGTTCTCAGTGTTGTTGTCGGTCTGCATAGTCATGACCGCCCCCATGAAAAGCGAGGATACAACCACGATGAACAAGGAACTGAGTCCCAGGTTGTCCACCTCGTTGAGGACCTGCCGCCAGAACATCCTTGGCTGCTGCGGACGAGTGAAAGTCCGACGCATCAGAAGCACATAATGTCCAATAGTTTCAAACGGTTTCATTGTCAGTTCAAATATCCTGCGAAGATAAGTTTTTTTTGTCGAAGCCGCAAACTTTTTTCCGCTACCCCCGTCTCTGGTGCCCACAGGCCGTTCCTCGCAAAAACTGTTGTTCGCGAAATGACGGAAACGTCCCGTTCGGTCATTTCATGA
>DCHH01000098.1:7919-15412 GCA_002315625.1 Bacteroidales bacterium UBA1757 | reverse complement strand
GGATTGCACCGGAGAGCCTTACCGTTCAGCCCTCCTCCTTTATGCTGAAAGGTGCTGACGAACAGTCACAACTCTCCATTACCTCAAGTCCCGAAGAATCAGTCCTAAGCGACGACGCTGGCTTCACAGTTGTCGATCCATTGCCCGCACTTGACCAGACCGATGTGCCAGGTGGTTCATATCTGATTATTACTGCCTCGAATAAGGTATATAGCTACGGTTTATGGGACGCCACTGACAACTGCTTCCTCGGGACCGAGGAACTTCTGGAGGGGAGCAACAACCTGAATCTTCTGCTACCGCGGCAGGAGTGCAACCATGACCTGATGGCCATAATGCATACATGTTATGTAACTTATGATTCAAACGGGAAAGCGGATACGACCTATACCGTCTTCGGAGCCCCTGTAGTTCAGAAACCGTCACACTCCATTATACGGACAAATATCCGTCGTGACTATTCCTACAATACCTCAAACCGTCTCGAATGGGCTATCGGTTTCCCGACCGATGAGGACCTGTTAGACAGTGATATGTTCACAATCGGCCGTTCCTACACGAGCGATTATGCAAATCTCAAGTCTCTGGCCTCAGTCTCATTTACCGACACATCCTACACAGACCAGACGACTGTTCAAGATACGGTGCTGGGCTGGTTCTGCTTCACCGATTCAACAAAAGAATCTCACTATACCACTGAACGTTATATTGATACATTGAGCGCCTTCGATACTTGGAACCTGACGGAATCGCAGAAATCTCAGCTATCCGCATATCGGTATCCTGCCCGCTACCTCTATTATAAAATATGGCGTAGCACTTTTGGAAGTGCGTGGAGCAGCTCCGACCTCTTCTCGGCATATTGGAAAGTGCTCCTGACTGATGTCCTGCCGACGGTCGATACCGTCCGCATCATTAAGGATGCCAATTTTGACCAGAACCACAAGATTACGGTGCGTGTCGTCCTGAACAACCCATATCCATGGGATGTTGTGAGCGAATCCGACCGCAGTGATGTATATGCCGAGGCGGTTCGCCAGAATTTCAACCACCGACTGTTCACATGGGATGAGAATGCAAAGATTCACCTGCAGCGCTACAGTACAGCTGACGAATACGACAATGGAAATGATGTGATTGCCAAGAGCATTACGTTTAACGGCAATCAGATTAAACAGGACAATGAGACGGGGGCTTACTATGTTGAATATTCCGATATCGCCTCCATGGCCTTTGTCCATTACTACTACAAGGCCAGGGTCGATAACAGTGAAAGCAACTATCCTATTTGCGAAAACCGTAATAAATATGTCTCAAATGTGGATCCCTGCTATAGTGAGCAGTTCGGCGGAGTATATAATTTCAAGGCCACCAAAGGCACCGAAAGGGGTATTGTCAATCTGACCTGGGAAGCTGACGAAAACTCCGGAACCACCCTCTCACTCAAGCGTCACGAATACCAGCGGGGTTACGCGAGCGAGCAGCCTCTTGCCGGCTGGACGACAATGACCGCCGCTGAAGGTGAAGCCACCGATGAGGAGGCCGTTGCCGCCGTGGTGAACGAGTACATCATAACCATCACAACCAAATACCGCGAGCATACCTATTGCGAATCAGATACCGCCTACGGATATGCCGACTGGCACGGAGCCCTCTCCGGCCGGGTAAAATTGGAGAACGGAGTGAATATGCCGGGCAACGTACGAGTTAACGTGGAACGGGGTGGTGCCTTCGACCTTACGGAGGTTACCGACCCGCGCAGCGGCGAAGTGGTGCTCCCAGCCGTCCACTACGATGGCATCATGCGGGTTCTGCCTACCGATGCCACCGGCTGCTATCTCTGGGATTCTATACCATTCTATGGCTCAGGCATGCAGTACGAGGTGAGTGCCTCTTGCGATGGCGCCACATTCGTCAGCCCGACGGGTACATCGGCCAACATCACATTGACATACGAGGATGCCAACAGCACCTACTCTGACATCGACTTCACCTGCAACGACACGAAACGTTTCTCTGGCCGCATCCTCTATACCAACTCGACTGTTCCGGTGCGCGATGTCTGTTTCATTGTTAACGAAACCATCCTGCGCGATGCGTCGGGTTCAATTGTGACGACCGACGACAAGGGCAACTTCAGCTTTATAGTTCCTCGTGTGGAAGTGACTGTCCAAGCGTTCAAGCAAGGCCATATCCTGACCAACGGCGGCTACATTCTTGGCGGTGACAGCGGTGAGGATTATACATTCACCCCGACCCACGACTATGACGGACTGGTCATCTACGACGATACAAAGGTCCGTCTGGTAGGCCATATTGCGGGCGGTGCCATCCAGGGGGCAAAACCTTTAGGCTTCGGACTGGGCCATAACAACCTTGGCGACGACATCACTGTTGTAATCCAGCTGGAAGGCGACAACACCTCCTTCCTGTACTACGACAAGAAGAACCCCGACAGCAGATCCTATTCCGAATCGTTCACACAGACGGTTATGGAAAACTACAACAAAGAGGATCGTATTCCGACCAATGTAACCTTCGAGAGCAAGCGCATCATCGTCAAGGCTGACAACGAAACAGGAGAATTCTGTCTGGATCTGTTCCCGGCCAAATACAAAATCTCGCAGATTTATGCCAACGGCTACAGCACTCTCTACGGAGCAAACGAGGGGCTGACAGTTATGGATTTGAGCGACAGCGTGGGACTGCATGTCCATTATGCCGACCACTCGCAGACCGAGTACGATGCATCCTTCCGGAAAGTCTATCACGCCCCTGTCCAAGTGGATCTGCTCCAGTTGCAGAACAGCAAGTACCAGAAACTTTATGGTTCGCAGAGCTTAGAAATCGGAATGTTGTCGGGTATGCAGGAAATACAGTTGGCATGGACCGATACGGCCGGTGTTGCACAGTACTCATTCGGTTATCCTGTATATAAGAGCTACAAACAGTACAACTTTATGGTACAGGCATACGAGCGCTATTACTACAATAATAACCCGCTTGGTAGCTATGAGCGTGTGCCGATGGCTGGCTGTGAAGTAAGCATCAGCAATGGATTCAATAAATATTCCGATGATGAGGAAGAGGAAGAGGAAGAGGAAGAGGAAGAAGGGCTTCTGCTGAACGGCTTAGGCTGTGCCATGTTCAGCATAGTACCCGACAATACCACATTCTCGCTGACAGGCAAAGAAGCATTGCGTTACATAAGCGCATCAGTCGATATCAATGACTATCATTATGAATCCGAACCCATAGCCGCCTATATCACTGGTGACTGCACAACCGGTACTGAAATATTGACATCGTTCGAGTCCGCTCCTCAGATACTTGACTACATACGTGACCCATACGGAGAAGAATCGTATGCATATCGGACTGCCGGCACCACCTACAACTGGGCACGCCACTATGAAAACTCCACAAAATGGGTACTCGACATTGATGCCCAGGAGGGAGTGGCAATTTATTCCAGCGTCGGAATGGGCTATACGATTCAAACCGAATACGATGTATATGTCACCGAAAATTTCAATTATGTAATAGATAACAATTTGGAGTATAAGGACGGAGAATTCTCACTGACGCTTAGCGACCAGATTTCCACTTCCGAAGATCCGAGACATCAGGGAGCCATGGCTGACTTGTATCTTGGTTCGGCCAGTGTGGCAGATGTGGTCAAGTACCAGACTTTCAACATCGTTGACAGTCTGACCTTCGACGCCCTCAAGCCCTCTATCAGGGATGGTGTCGCTAAACTGGTTTCTGAAGGCCACAATGCAGATGGAACGACTTATTACTTGGTCATCTGTGGCGGAGTAACCTGGCAGCCCGGCGTTGAGCGTACCTTTGTCTATTCACAAGACTATATTATTAATGTGTTGATTCAAAACCTCGTAGCACGGCGTGATGAAGCGTTGCGTCTGGCTGTATCTGCAGATGAGGCGGCCTCTCTTGTGAAACTTACTGGAAAAACCTACTATTTTATAGACAAAGAAGGAGAGTATGAGCCTGTATATCCTTCTACGTTGCCTGTGAAAGTCGATACCGTCGGCTTGCTCAACGAGCGGATCAGTAACTGGCAGAATATCATTGCCGAGAATGAGCGCATCAAATATGAAGCTATGTCGAGAAACGCCAACATGAAATACAGTATTGGCTGTATGAAACTGGAGCATTCAGAAGAAGCTTCAACTTATTACCGCGTAACTGAGGCCAACGGACCGAATCCCGTTAATTTTTCCATTGGAATCAGTACGGAACAGGGTACAATTGACGGTGTTGACCATGGAGCGAATGAAACCAGTTTTAAGGGTGGTGCATTCCGGTTTGCCATTGCACCCTCTGTCGGAGGTGAAGTTGAAACCAGCAATTCATACGAGAACTATACCTCTATGGAAGGCGGCTCCGGTTTCCTGATTACCGCTATCGACAATTGCTACTATGATATGGATATCTACTATGAGATGGATACGTCCATTGTCAAGGCCAATGACAATTTCAAAAATGACATCAACAACTACGAAGGCGGCTCAGGGGTCGATGATTATGTGGTAACCAATGATACGCAGAAGATGACTGACGATAACACCTACGTCCACAGCTATATCTTCGTAATGCGTGCCGGTGCCTCCCGTAACCGCTGGTTGGATGCTGACTCGTCTTACTTCTACAAACCCGACGGTGCCCGCGTGGCCCTTGGTGTGCCCACCCTCAAAATTGACAATCCGAAAATCTATGTCGAGGATCCCGTCAAAAACAATGTACCACAGGATGAGAAGGCTGTCTTCACGATTCACATGAGAAACGAGTCGGAGATGACAGGCAATGTCCCGGGCATTATTTCATCGGTATTCCTCCATGTTGACGAGTCGTCCAACCCATACGGAGCCCGATTGTCCATTGACGGTCTGCCGCTGCGCAACAATATGGAGTTCTTCCTCTGCCCGGGCGAAAGCATCACCAAGACTCTTGAAGTGGAACGTGGAGCCAAGCCGTACGACTACGAGAACATCCGTCTGGAGCTCACCGATGACCTTCGTCTGTTGAAGGATGTTGCCACCATCAGCATCCACTACCAGCCCACATCGTCTCCCGTCAAACTTACCCAGCCCGCGCAAAACTTCCTCATCAATACTCTTTCCCAGACTGATGAGGATGGCAAATACTACATTCCGGTTGAGATTGAAGGATTCTCTACTACCAAGTACGACAACTTCGACCACATCGAACTTCAGTACAAGCGTCAGGCCGACAGTGAAGACCAGTGGGTGAACCTATGCTCCTATTTCATTAATGATTCGCTCTACAACATTGCCACCGGCTCGAAAGATATGATTGAGACCGAAGGCAAGATTACCGGCATCCGCTTCTATGGTGAGAATGACCCCGTTGAGATGAAATACGATTTGAGGGCTGTGACATTCTGCCGTCTTGGCACCGGATACACTACCCGGATGTCGGAGGTCATCAGCGGAACGAAGGATACCCGCTGCCCGGAGGTGTTCGGTCTGCCCAAGCCCGTGGATGGCATTCTCAGTTTCGATGATGTGATTTCACTTCCATTCACCGAGGCCATCGCCTACAACTACCTGGACGAGACAGCCAACTTCTCGGTACAGGGCTACACAAACAGCTCCGATGCCGACAACAGCGTATCGATGTATTTCTCAGGTGCCGACAACCAGAAGGCACAGAGTACTGTGACCCGCGTACTGAACGATATGGACTTCACGGTCGAGATGAATGTACAGCCAAACGACGGTGTTGTTGCTGATAAAATGTCTTTCATTTCCGTTGCCGACGAATACGGCAATATGGATGATGGCTCTTTCGTCTTTGGCTATAATCCGGTTGATGACCGGCTGGAAGCCCACATGACAGGTCAGACAGTCACTTCGATGCCCCTCAAGGCGACTTACGGAATCAATCTCTGCTCGGCCATGACCCATGTCGGTATGACATACGAAGCCGCAGACAGCACTGTCCGCTTCTTCGTAAGCGAAGACTGGGTGGAAGTGACGCCAGACTGTAAGGGGAAGAAGTATTACACAGATGCCAACGGTATTGTCAAGTTTGGATACAAATACCAAGGCCGTATGGGTAACATCCGCCTTTGGAGCAAGGCCCTGAACGGCTATGAAATGTCAAGCAAGTACAAGACACGTCTTTCCGCCAACGAGAGCAATCTTCTGGGCTACTGGCCAGCCAACGAGGCTTCGGGAAAAACGGCGCATGATGTCATCCACGGAGCCGACGTTGCACTTGAAAATGTCTCATGGAGTCTTCCCGACGGATTCAGTGTCAGTCTCGACCGCCAGCCTATGCAGATTCTTTCAGACCAGGCCCTGAAGTTCACACGCGACAAGGCGGAAGACTTCACCCTGAGCTTCTGGTTCAAGGCTGAGCAGGCTGACGCCTCTGCCGACCTCTTTGCAGCCGGCAGCGATGCCCTTGAAGAAACAGGTATGGACAAAGTCCGCATCCGCTTCATCGACGGCGTACTGTACTACATCACAGAAGGTAACCGCTACGCTTTCGGAAGCGACAACGACCTGCTCACATCCGCCGCCTGGCATTACCTTGCCGTGACTGTCAACCACTCTCAGAAGAAACTGTCACTTTTCATCGACGGCCAGTTGGTCAACGAGGCAAAGACGGAGGGTGTCGGCGGTATGACCGGTTCTTCCATCAGCTTTGGCAGCAGTGCCCTCAAGAGCCACATCGACCAGATTCAGGTTTGGGGCATGGCCCTTCCCGCATCATATATCAGGGAATACTACAATACTGCCCTGACGGGTACGGAAAAGGAACTGCTGGTGTATATGAGCTTCGAGCAGGATGAAGAGAACAGCCAGGGGACTATGTTTGTCAGCTTCTCTCCATACAACCATGTAATCACCTCTTCCGGAACCATTGCCGGCGATAAGATGGCAGATATTCCCGAGTCTCAGCAGGACCGTAACGACATCGCTCCTATCCATTCATCAACAGGCATACAGAACCTGCCCTTCAAGTGGAAGAGCACCGACAACGAACTGCAGATTACGCTCGACAACTCCATGTCAGAAATCAACAGGCAACAAGTGAACATTGTGGTCCGCAATGTTGAGGATGTCAACGGCAATCCAATGAAGAATGCCCAGATGTGGTCGGCATACGTCAACTACAACATCCTCTCATGGGTGATGGATTCCCGCTCCGTCATCCTTCCATACGGCAACGACACGACCTTTGCGGCTGTCTTCTCAAATGCCAGCGGCAAGACCCTCTCCTATACGATTGACTGCTCCTGCCCGTTCATATCCCTCAGCCAGACGAAGGGGACCATCGGGCCGCTCTCTACGGGCATGGTCGCCATCCAAATCAGTGACGGACTGGCTCCCGGCGTGTATTGCGCTACTGTCAACTTGACAGATGAGAACAATCTCTGCTCACCTCTGACCATTAATATTCTTGTAAAAGCCGCCGAACCCGAGTGGCAGGTAACGGCC
>DCHH01000098.1:0-7910 GCA_002315625.1 Bacteroidales bacterium UBA1757 | reverse complement strand
GCCGATGCGTCCTACAGTCAGACCATGAAAGTGGCCGCGGTGGTCAAGAAACGCACTTCCAACGGATGGGCTGTTGATATGTGCAGCAAAGACGTTGTTGCTGCTTTCATCGGCAAGACGTGCGTCGGCAAGTCCTATCTTACAGTGGATGCCATAGACAATACTTCGTATGTGTTCCTCTCTGTCCGGGGCAAGGAAGAGCTTCAGGGAACAGAAATCCAATTCAGCCTGTTCGATGCTCTGAAGGGTGAGACTTCGTTCTTGAATCCTGGCTCGTCTGACGCCTCAGGTTCATGGACGGCAGAACCTGTATGTTTTGAGGCAAACGCCATCGTCGGCGGTATTGAACCACTTGAAATGCGTACCTCGGAGATGAAGGTTCAGACCCTCTCACTGAATCCCGGTTGGAACTGGATATCACTTAATGTCAAGCCTCTGTCGTCAAAAGGTCTGACCAACTTGTTCCAGAGTGAGAAAGCCTTTGTCCCCAATGACATGTTCAAGCACTTGTACGAAGGCTTCGCCTACTTCCAGAGCGACTACACTTGGGAGTCATCGCTGGATGACATGTCTCTTGACCGTGACAACGTCTATCAGGTATATTCCAAGAATGGTGGAGATGTCGCCGTCGCCGGTACTTCCTTAAGCAATGAGGAACTTGTTGCCACGCTTGATTTCAGCCACTCCGAATGGGCCGAAATGGCATATCTGTCAGACCAGTCGCAGCCCATCAGCAGGGCACTGTCCGATTTCGTACCAGGCACAGCCAAGGCTCCGGCCGGAACGGTCGTCAAGGGATACGGTGCATTTGCCGTGGCCCGCGAGGACGGAACCTGGTTCGGCTCGCTGGATTATCTGCGTCCGGGCGAAGGCTACTACGTATGGCGAAACGGCTCTATGGATAAGGTACAGATACGCTTCTCCAACACGACGACAAAGTCGGCACCTGCGTCTCAGGCCACGACAAAGTCCAGTCTCAAAGCATCTTCATCGATGCCAGTAATCGCAATGTTCAGCGAAGACTGGCAGACTGGCGATGTGCTGTTGGCAATAGTCAACGGAGAGGTGGTCGGAAGGGCCGAGGCCATGACACTCGACGGACAGGCTGTCCGCTTCATGCTGAGCATACTCGGTGAAGACGGCGACAAGATTACCTTTGCCAAGGAGCGTAACGGGGAAATCGTTGCTGCGACTACGAATGCAGTGCGCTTCGACGGCCGTTCCGTCCTCGGCAGCCTCGACAACCCGTACCTGATTGACTTTGAAGAAACGACCATTGAAGGTGTTTATGATGTGATGGGTCTCCGTTACAACGGCCAGGATGGTCTGCCTACAGACCGCGTCTATATCATCGGCGACAAGAAAGTAGTCAACAAAAAATAATCAATAACAATGAAAACAATCAGAACAATCTTTATGCTGACAGCTATGGCACTAGTTAGCTTTTCCTGCAGCAATGACAACACTACCAAACAAACTTCCAATCCGTCGGATGCAACGGTGACAGGGACATGCGTGCTTTCGGAAAATCCCTCATGGGGACTTTCCGACGGACTGGGCTATACAAGCATGTCGGTTACCATCGACGAGAAAGGTGTACCTGCCTCACTCGGCGAGGGAGACAAAGTGGCGGCTTTCGTAGGCAGTTCATGCCGTGGAGTTGCCGTTCCCTTCAAGACGGCACTCGGCAAGATGCACGTCAACCTGCTGATTCATTCTTCCTCTGCTGCCTCGGAGGAAACCGAGCAGGTAGAAATCCGTTACTATTCAGCCGCGGAGGGTGGTATCTATACCGCCCAGCCCATCAACTATGTTGACGAGGCCATCCTTGGTACTTCCTCCCAAGGATACAAACTCACCTGGAAATAGTTTTTACAACAATCCGGTGAAACAAAATTTGGTCAGTTAAAATTTTATTTCTACCTTTGCGCCGCTTTTTGCGAAAAGATGCCAAATCAAGGATTCCAATCGCCAATAGCACATTTTATAAATACCTAACTGTTTAATTTATGAACAATTACGAAACCGTTTTCATTTTAACTCCCGTTTTGTCTGAGGCTCAGATGAAGGAAGCGGTAGAAAAATTCAAAACCTTGCTCGTTGAAGAAGGTTCGGAGATTGTCAATGAAGAAAACTGGGGTCTCAAGAAGCTCGAATATCCTATCGAGAAGAAGACCACTGGTTTCTACAATCTCATTGAGTTCAAGGCCAACCCCGATGTTGTTGCCAAGTTGGAAACCCAGTTCCGCCGTTCGGACCAAGTGCTCCGTTTCCTGGTGGTCAAGCAAGACAAGTTCTTCGCCCAGTATGCTGAGAAGAGAAGAAATCTGAAGAAATCAAAAGAAACTAAGGAGGACTAATTATGGCACAGAATCCCAACGAAGTACGTTATCTGGTTCCCCCGATGGTGGACACCAAGAAGAAGAAATACTGCCGTTTTAAAAAGAGCGGTATCAAGTTCATTGACTACAAGGATCCCGAGTTCCTCAAGAAATTCTTGAACGAGCAGGGTAAACTGCTTCCCCGCCGCATCACCGGTACCTCTCTGAAGTACCAGCGCAAAATTGCCCAGGCTGTCAAGCGTGCACGTCACCTTGCCCTGCTGCCTTACGTAACCGACTTAATGAAGTAAGACCATGGAAGTTATTTTGAAAGAAGACGTTATCAACCTCGGCTATAAGGACGATGTTGTAAAGGTAAAGGACGGTTACGGCCGCAACTACCTTATTCCTATGGGCAAGGCTATCGTTGCCACGGAAAGTGCAAAGAAGGTTCTCGCTGAAAATCTCAAACAGCGTGCCCACAAATTGGAGAAAATCAGAAAGGATGCCCAGAGTCTTGCTGACAAGTTCAACGGCGTTGCCCTGACCCTTAAGGCCAAGGCTGCTGAGAACGGCAAGATCTACGGTTCCGTCACCGCCGCCCAGCTCGCTGAAGAACTGGAGAAAATCGGCATCAGCATTGACAAGAAGGACATCGTCCTGGATCAGCCCGTCAAGATGCTCGGTTCATTCAAGGCTCTCGTCAAGCTTCATCGCGAGATTCAGGCCGAATTCCCCTTCACGGTCATTGCCGAAGAAGAGACTGCAGAGCAGGCTGCTGAATAATCCAAACAAGGGTTTAACACACTGATAAAAAGGGGCACTCGAATTAATTCAAGTGCTCCTTTTTTTGTACCTTTACCGCCCGCAAAGGAAAAAATCAATGGATGCAAACACAAAGACAGTGATGTCCCAGACTCTGGGCTGCAAACTGAACTTCGCCGAGACCTCAGCCATGACCGCCCTCCTTGAGGAGGCTGGCTATCGCAGCGTGCGCTCCGGCAAGGCTGACGTTTTCATTGTCAACACCTGCTCAGTGACGGAAACCGCCGACCAGAAAGACCGTCAGGCCATCCATAAAATCGTCCGCGAGCATCCTGAGTCGTTCATAGTGGTAACAGGCTGCTACGCCCAACTCAAGCCTGCCGAGGTGGCAGCCATCCCCGGGGTTGACCTTGTATTAGGAGCCGATTATAAACTGGAACTCCTCTCCCACCTTCGCGACACAAGAAACGAAGCCGCAGAGATTGTCACCTCCTCCAACAACGAGATAGCCGGTTTCCTTCCCGCCTGCGCCAAAGGTGACAGGACGCGCTACTTCCTCAAGGTTCAGGACGGCTGCGATTCATTCTGCACCTACTGCACAGTTCCCTTTGCCCGTGGCCGCAGCCGCAACCCGTCAATTGCTTCATTGGTGGAACAGGCAAGCAGGGCCATCGAAGAGGGCGCCAAGGAAATAGTTCTGTCGGGGGTCAATATCGGTACGTTCGGAAAACGCACCACAGATTCATCTGTAACAGGCAAACAGACCCTTCTGCAACTCATTGAGGGTCTTGATGAAATCCCAGGCCAGCATCGTTTCAGGATTTCATCTCTTGAGCCAGACCTTCTCACAGACGACATCATACGCTTTGTGGCCTCTTCCAGCCATTTCATGCCCCACTTTCACCTGCCTCTCCAGTCAGGTGACGACGAAATGCTCGACCTGATGCACCGCCACTACCATAGTGACCTTTTTGCCGATACAGTCAGCCGCGTCAAGGAAACGATGCCCGACGCATTCATCGGTGTGGATGTCATTGTCGGGATGAGGGGCGAGACACCGGAACGCTTCGAAAGCTCAATGTCTTTCCTGAAGCGAATCAACGTGAGCCAACTCCATGTGTTCACCTACTCCGAACGGCCGGGGACCCAGGCGCTCAAAATTCCCTACATCGTCCCTGCATCAGAGAAAAAGCGTCGCAGCGAGCTTCTCCATCTCCTTTCGGAGGAAAAACGGACAACCTTCTATGAATCTCAAAAAGGGAAGCAGATGAAGGTGCTGTTCGAACACGGAAACAAGGCTGGAGTCATATCGGGATTTTCGGAGAATTATATTCGAGTCGAGGCCCCATGGTGCAAGGCATGGGAAAACACCGTTCAGACCGTGGTAGCCCCATCATTCAACGAGGATAAATCGGCGCTGACAGTATCAGCCAAGTGAACAGTCAAATACAATCATGAAGAAATTCATAGCTGGAATCTTATTTGGAATAGGCAAGGTGATTGCTCTCATACCATTGCCTGTCATGTACGTTTTTTCCGACATTTTCATTTGTCCCCTTTTGCACTACGTCATACGCTATCGTCTGAAAGTAGTACGCTCAAACCTTAAACGTTGTTTCCCGAATAAAAGCCAGAAGCAGCTCAGGGCAATGGAGAACTGCTTCTACCGCCAGTTCTGCGACAACATCCAGGAAATGGTCCACATGATTGGAATGAGTCGCAGGGAAGCGACGGAACGTGCTAAGTTTGAAGGTTATGCCGTCATCTCAGAATACCTGAAGAGCGGAAGGAATGTCCTGCTCTACGCCTCACACTACACCAACTGGGAGTTCCAGACATTCTTCAATATCCTCTATCCCGACCAGCTGGTCTATAGTGTCTATCATCCGCTCAGCAATGCCGTAATTGACGAGCTGATGAAAAAAGTCCGCTCCCGCTACGGCGCAGTGCCCGTATCCAAGAAAGTGATGACCCGTACCTTCTACGAGGCAGGCCATACTTCAAGATGCGCTGTTTTCGGCATGGTAGCCGACCAGTACGCCGCCCACGACCGAAACTGCTGCCTGCTGACGCTACTTGGGCAGGAGAACACACACTTCATAAACGGAGTGGAACGTCTGGCCCGACGCACAAATGCTGTCGTAATATACAGTGACGTCGAGAGGGTGAGCCGCGGTCACTACAAATCTACCTTGAGGATTGTCACCGAAGATGCCGTCTCCCTGCCGGAAGGAGAAGTGACGGCACGATACGCCAAAATGCTGGAAGAAACAATTTTGCGTGCCCCGCAGTACTGGCTGTGGAGCCACAGACGCTGGAGAGAAAACGATTGACACTATGAAGAAAACCGCCGTAATCATTTTGAACTGGAACGGACGCAAACTGCTGGAACAGTTTCTGCCCACAGTATTGAAACACACCTCAGCCAGGGGCTTTGAGGTCGTAGTGGCCGACAACGGTTCCGGCGACGACTCCGTTGCCTGGATGCAGCAGACCCACCCTTCAATACGGCTGCTCACCTTCGACCGTAATGCCGGTTTTGCAGAAGGTTACAACAAAGCCATTGCAGAGGTTGAATCCGACTATGTGGTACTGCTCAACTCCGATATCGAGACGACGGCAGGTTGGCTGACGACCCTCTACGACTACATGGAAGCCAATCCAGACGTCGTGGCATGCCAGCCAAAGATTCTTTCGTACCGTCAGCGCGACACTTTCGAATATGCCGGTGCGGCCGGTGGCTATATCGATTATTTAGGCTACCCATTCTGCCGCGGGCGTGTCCAGACATTTATTGAAAAAGACGAACACCAATACGATACGGTAGCAGATGTCTTCTGGGCTACGGGAGCCTGCATGATGATACGTCGCAACGAATACCTGAATGCTGGCGGACTCGACCCCGGCTTTTTTGCCCACATGGAGGAAATAGACCTTTGCTGGAGGTTGAGAAGCCGCGGAATGAGGATTGTCTGCGTTCCGCAAAGCGTGGTCTATCATGTCGGAGGAGCAACCCTTGAGACCAGTAATCCAATGAAGACCTTCCTGAACTTCCGCAACAACCTGCTGATGCTCTACAAGAACCTGCCAAAGAACAAATACAGGTCAATCATCAGCCGCCGCATCCTGCTTGATGTCGCAGCAGCCATGATGTTCCTCGTAAAGGGTAATCTTGGAAGTTGCAATGCCGTTTTCAAGGCACACAGGTCATACAGAAGAATGAAGCCCGACTACAAGTCAGTACGTGAAGCGATACAGGAAGCCGCCGTCAGTCACGACATACCGGAAATCTACCAGGGCAACTCCGTGGCAGATTTCTATCTGAAAGGGAAAAAGACGTTTGACAAATTCTTCTAGGAAACTCACTTTTTCGGAGCCTCTTTCGCAGCCATTGTACAAGTTCCGTTAAACTTGGCTTCCGGTTCGATAACGAGGGTGGAAATCTTGATATCGCCCGTTACGACTGCCGAAGAGCGAAGGGTGAGGACTTCAGCAACTACTACATTACCTTCAACCCTGCCCACTATTTCAGCGTTCGTACAATCCATATCGCCCTTGATGAAGCCTGTCTTTCCGACCACGACCTTGCCCCGGCAAATGATTTTACCCTCTATGGTTCCATCGACCCGGAAGTCGTTTTCAGCCGTAACTGTGCCGCTTATGACAGTCCCGTTGGAAATTGTATTGTGGATAGCCCCCACAATTATAGCCTGTTCTTTACCCATAAAAACGATTATTTGCGCCAAAAGTACGAACAGAATGATGAAAATCAAAGCATTAATACCTATTTTTGCACGAATTGACAAAAAAGTATCATGGATTTA
Source organism: Bacteroidales bacterium UBA1757 (assembly GCA_002315625.1). Lineage (GTDB taxonomy): Bacteria > Bacteroidota > Bacteroidia > Bacteroidales > UBA1402 > UBA1757. Next base: position 1,000 of record DCHH01000098.1, on the reverse strand, counting down.
CTCTCTTTGAATGGTATGAGGTTCTATGCCTACCACGGTCTTTACGAACAGGAAAACCGCGAAGGGCAATACTATGATGTAGATTTGCAGCTCTCTCTTGACCTTTCCAGGGTCTGTTCCACCGACAGTCTCGAAGACGGAATCGACTATTCCAAGGTCTATGAAACCGTCAGGAAAGAGATGGAAACACCTTCTCACCTGATTGAGCACGTGGCAGAGCGTATCTGCCAAAGCGTAAAGAGGGATTTTCCAAAAGTGAAGGATGTGACAATCCGATTAAGAAAGCCACATCCTCCAATTGAAGGTTCAACAATCGGCTGTGCCGAAGTCGTCCTGAAAAGATAATTCCTTAGAAAATCAACCGCACTTCGAGTAATCGCAGTTAGAGCAGTGGGTGCAACCCTCCTGCTTGATAAGCTTGCCTCCGCAGTTGGGACAAACCTCGCCGACAACCTCCTCACCTTCCTTCATATAGGCACGCAGAGCGCGTTCGATACCATTCTTCCAGGTATTGATGCTTGCGCTGTCCAGTTCCAGACCGCTTACGAGCTTGATAACCTGACCGATGGGCAGACCTGCACGCAACACGCCGCTGATAAGCTTGGCATAATTCCAGAACTCAGGATTGAACTTGTCGGAAAGTCCCTCGACAGTGGTCTTGTAACCCTTACGGTTCGAGAACTGGAAGTCATAGCGCTTGCCGTCCTCATCCACTACCTTGATGATTTTGCCGTGGGTGACATTCTTTGGCAGCATGATTCCTTCATCGTCATCCTGAATACCGCAGAATATTTCGTACGGACGGCCGTTCTGCAAGCCTACAAAGGCAACCCATTTCTCCTTATTGTTCTGGAAACGGAGCACATCGGCCTCCAGCTCCTTCGGACGGTGCGGTGCAAACTCTGACATGCAGATGCAATTCTTATCTTCCTTCTTAGCTGTTGAAGCGTTGGTTTCGAGGATGTTGTTTCGCGAGCCGTCACGATAGATGGTGCATCCC
>DCHH01000056.1:3134-6356 GCA_002315625.1 Bacteroidales bacterium UBA1757 | reverse complement strand
AGCAAATATTCAAATAGAAGCCTATTATGAAGAAAGGAGGAAAAGGAGGAGCCAATACATTAACAGGCTTAGCTTTTGAGGGCATGACCGATTTGGCTACTTTTTTGTCAAATCAGTCTGGATATAGGGTTGATGGTACTGACGTTTACTATGACGACTCACTTGTTGCCAGAGTATTCAAGAAGCACGGTTTTTATAAATTCCTACAAGAATACGGTATTGTATGGAATAAGATAATTTCCAGGCAGATTCTCCCAGATGACTGCCTTTACGCTTTAGTTAATAATACCCTTTTCATTATTGAGTGCAAATATCAGGAAACTGATGGATCAACAGATGAAAAGTTACAAACCTGCGATTTTAAAAAGAAGCAGTACCAGAAACTCTTGTCCAGAGCTAATATTGACGTGGAGTACGTGTATTTGTTGAGTAATTGGTTTAAGCATCCAAAATACAAAGATGTTCTTGACTATATCATCAGCGTACGCTGCAAATATTATTTTGAGTATATCCCTTTATCCAAATTTGGACTTCCAGTCCCAAGATAGACAGATTAATGCCAACTGCTTATTACAAATCTGCCGATAAGGATTTCACTTTATTGAAAGGTGATTGTATCGAACTACTGAAATCATTTGATTTTAAGTTTGATATGATTTTTGCAGACCCTCCATATCATCTTTCGAACGGGGGTATTAGTGTTCAGAGTGGCAGGATGGTTTCGGTCAATAAAGGGGACTGGGACAAGTCAAACGGCTATGAAGCAGATTACCAATTTGACAAGTCATGGATATCAGCTTGTCGAGAGAAATTGAAGAGTAACGGCACGATATGGATAAGTGGAACATACCATAACATCTTTTCCGTTGCAAGATGCCTCTTGGAACTTGGCTTCAAGATTTTGAACTGTATCACATGGGAAAAGACCAATCCACCTCCAAATCTTTCGTGCAAATATTTTACTTATTCTGCTGAATACATTCTTTGGGCTAGGAAAGAGCAGAAAGTTTCTCATTTCTTCAATTATGAGTTGATGAAATCCATCAACGGGGGAACCCAGATGCGTGATGTCTGGCGTCTTCCAGCAATTGCGCCGTGGGAGAAATCTTGTGGTAAACACCCGACTCAAAAACCATTATGCGTTCTTTCGCGTATCATACAGGCGTCTTCAAAGCCAGGAGCATGGATTCTTGATCCATTTACAGGGGGAAGTACTACTGGCATAGCTGCGAGTTTGTTGGATAGACGGTTTCTCGGAATAGACAATTGTGAAAAGTTCCTGGAGCTTAGCAGGGCACGCCGCGAAGAGTTGAACAGTATGTCGATTAGAATGGATTATCTTGACCGGCTTCAGAAACAGGCAAAACTTTTTGAAGACAAAGAAGTCCGTGTGCTTAAAGAAAAAGCTGCATACTACGGTCCTGAACTACCCTTCTGAACCGAATAATTACATTATCACTGGGGTCAGTAGGCGAGGTATTTCCAAAGGGAACGGATGCGGGATTCGGGGTCCCATTTGCCTTGGAAGGTCCAGGCTGCGGTAATGCCGTGGAAGGCGGGGGCTCCGTCGGCCTGCTGCAGGTTGTCCTTCAGCCAGCCGCTGTCGCCTCCGATGCGGTGACAGCCGTAATAGTAGATGCGCTCGCCCCATGGACACGGGTCGGCCGGCTGCTGGGAGAGGGTGTCGGCGGTTTTTTCTTCACCCGGTTTGGCCGGTTTGCGGTGGGCGTATGCGTGCTCAATATTGTTGTCGATGATGTTTTCGGTCAGGGTACAATTGATAATGTAGAACTGGCTGTCGTGGTGGTAACGCCCCAGTGGGGTGGGTTGGCGGCCGTCGAAACGGGAATTGGTTACGACGAATTTGTTGTCAATGCTACCGCGGCCGTCGTGCCAGAGGATGGCGCGAGTATCGCCGTAGAATGAGCAGCGGGTGGCGTAGCAGGTACCCCGTGGACAAATCATGTCAACCCCGGCGCAGCGGACGTACAGGTCGGCGTGGTAATACATCCCGTCTGCTTTAGCCCACAAAGACAGGGCGTCGTTGCCGTCGGAAATGATGTTGCTGTTGAGGATAATGGTACGGGTGGCCAGTCCGAAAACTGCCATCTGATGCGCTGTCGTAGGGTTGACAGTGGTTCCGTAGTTGTTGATTACGGTCAGGCCGCTCAAGATACAGTCGCTGGCATTCTCCGTGAGATAGACAATGCCCTGACGGACCGGACGGCCGTTGTATGAGCGCTTCATAAGGGTAACGGCATTTTCCGCCCCGACAATGATGCAGCTGTCGCGCTTTTCGCCGACCAGCATTATGCCCGGTTTGTCAATGATAACCTTCTCATTGTATATTCCTTTCCTGATGAAAATCTTGTAGGGATGCTCTGCGGAAGCATCGGACGGGGCGGCATCAATGGCCTTCTGGATACTTTCTCCCCGCCTTACCACGGCATCGTAAATGCTCGGGTCAACGGCGGGCTGGCGCATTAGAGTAATAAGGCCGGTCTCGTTGGCACCGGGTCCGTCGGGGTGGAGCTCCACTTTGCCCGCCGGATCGTTCTTGTCGGCCCATTCCCCGTACATACGGTACAGACTGGCAGGGTTGTTGTTGTACCAAGAGTATCCGTTGCGGCGCTCTTCTCCGATTTGGGAAAGCGAGCGGCGGGGGAGTCCGTCACGGTCGCAAACGTAAGGCTCGCAATAATCAAGGTCGTAGAAGCGCCCCCAAAGAGGACCGGCCGTGGTGTCTTCAATGAGACGGGTGTCGCGGATGCCGTCACGGGAAGCGGTCCGCACCACGCGGTATCCCGTTATTTTATAGGTGTCAAACCAGCGCATGGCACTATGGACCGCCTTCTTGACCTCTTTGGAAGGGTTGTCCAGTGACATGAGGAATTTTGTCAGCCCGACGCTTTCGCTGGAGCAGTACGACGGAAGTTCGTATGACCTGGCAGGGGCCGGCAGAAATGTCTCACGGTCGTGCTGCTGGCACCAGACGGTCAGTTGTCCATCGGTGACAATTTGGGTCTTGAGGATGATGCCGACAGCTTTGTCGATGGACTTCTGCAGCTTTTTCCGGGTGGCGGCACTGACAAGTTCACTGTCGTAGGGGCTCTCCTGACGGACAATGCGCTGGAAAAGGGTCAGGGTATTGACCATGGCATTGTCGTTGTAGGTGATGTGTACCTGGTACCCTCTCGGGTTGGGCCAGAACTGGGGCCATCC
>DCHH01000056.1:0-3027 GCA_002315625.1 Bacteroidales bacterium UBA1757 | reverse complement strand
GCTTTGTACAGATTGGCCAGAAACTCCATCTGTGAAGTGGTGGCATTGTTGTCAACGGTGGAGTCGTCGGTCCGGTCCTTTTCGGCAAGCACGGCGGCAATTTCAGCTTCCGTATGGGGCCTGAACATGTTGACGTTCTTCGGCCATCCTCCCGTAACACGCTGGTAGGCAATCATCTGGTCGCCGGCAAGGCGGGCGTCTTCGCTTTGGAAATAGGCTGCATCACGCGTAAAAGGATTGCCGCGAAAACGGGGGACGTCACGCATTTCTCCCCCGGTTCTTTCAGGGGGAACGGGCGCTTGTGCGCTGAGACTGGAAATGGCCAGCAATAGCAGACAGATGGTGGTAAACAGTTTATTCATGATTGGAATGGGGGTTACCGACGGATAGGTTCGCCCAAAGAAGGAATGGTTCCGGACGGAGAGGTTTACCCAAAGAAGAAATGGTTACGGACGGAGAGGCTCGCCCATAGAGGATACGTCTTCGTCCTTTTCGTTCAACATAAACCGCATGAATCCGGGCTGGTCCGTTGTATAGGGAGTCCATTCGCCGTTTTCGCTGCCGTTCGGGTTGCCGTACTTGGCGAAATTGGACCAGGCAGTGAGCATCCTTTCCGACAGGGCCCAGTCGCCTTCAGTCCAGGGACGCCAGCAATGCTTGAGCGATTTGAAGACATACCAGAGGTCGGAGGAATGGAACGCTCCCCTCAGCCGTTGTGTGACCTCGGGATGGTAGCCGTCGTCGGGCAGGGGACGGGCAAACTGGTAGGCGTAAGCCTTGTTTCCCACGCTTTCACGGTTCAGGCAGAAATCGGCAATCTGTGGTGCCATGTTGCCGGCATCGTTCAGCGTGAAGCCAATCATATAGGGGACATCGGCCAGGGTGCCGTCTATGGCAGCATCGTCAAACGATTCGGGAAGAGTGTAGGGGTCGAGATATGGAGATATCGGCATGGCGGTCAGGCAGGAATTCTTGCCGGTGACCTGACGGTAGAGTGTGCCGAGCGCGTGAACGGTTTCGGTGGCGGCTGAACGCATCTGCTTTAGGTCCTTGAGGTTAGCCCATTCGGTTACCTCCTGAATCTGCTGTTCGGCCTCGGCCAGTGTGAGTTGTTTCTGCTGGGGCAGACGCATGCCGGCAGGCATTCCCGGGGGAAGCGGCATCTCTTTTCCAGGTATGGCCAGACCGCTTCCGCTCATGATGACGGCCTTGTTGAAAAGTCCTTTGGTCAAGGGAGATGAACAGAGGAACTTGACGCTGCGCGAACCGGCGCTTTGTCCGAAAATCATTACATTGTCGGGGTCGCCGCCAAATTGGGCAATGTTCTTTTTGACCCATTTCATGGCTTCAATCTGGTCGAGCATTCCCCAGTTGCCGGTGGCGTGCTCAGGGTCTTCGGCCGAAAGAGCAGGGTGGGCGAAGAATCCGAAAGGACCGACACGGTAGTTGAAGGAGACGAGGACGACATCTTTGTTGGCCCATTCCTGTCCGTCGAATTCGGGCTCGGAACCCCATCCTTCGCGCAGTCCGCCGCCGAAAATCCACAGGGCGACGGGCAATTTCCTGTCGGGCTGTCCGGAGGCTTTGGTCCAGACGTTCAGGTACAGGCAGTCTTCGCTGTAGGGGGCTTCGTCGCCGTATCCCCATTCTGTAGTGTAGCCGCCGGGATAGTGGGCTGCCTGAAACGCGGGATGTCCGAACTTGTCGGCTATTTTTACCCCTTCCCAAGGAATGACAGCCTGCGGCGCTTTCCAGCGGTTTTCTCCGATTGGAGGTGCGGCGTAAGGGATTCCCTTATAGACGATAACGCCGGGAATGTCGGTTGTAACACCTTGAACTTGTCCCCCTTCAATGGTCAGAACGGGACAGGACGGTTGTTTGGAGCAGGCCATAAGCATTGCGATGGCTGCAAGCAGAATGGATTTTCTCATATTTGAAAGAATATTAGACTTCAGACGCATTAGGCTTCTGCCGCCCGGTAAAGGGCCTCGATGTTGTGGATTGGAAGGTTTGGAGGGGTGTCGCAGCCGGTGGAAAGGACAAAGTTCGGATACTTCGAACAACTGCTCATAAGTTCGGCGGTCTTTTCATACACCACGCTGGGAAGTGCATCCTTGAGTACCGATACAGGGTCGATATTGCCCATGACCAGAGCATCTGACGGGCATTGCTGCAAAGCCTCCACCATGTCGGCCTTGTTGCCGAAATGGTATCCGCGCGCACCGGTCATCACCATCGCCTCGGTGCAATGGCCCGTATTGCCGCAGTTGTGCAGAATAACGGCGAACGAATCGTCCTGGACCTCTTCAATAATTTGTCTGACATAGGTGGAAGAGAATTCCCTGACATCGTCGTTGCCCAAAAGTCCGGCGGCCGGTTCTGCCATAATCACCCCTGCAACGCCGGTCTTCTTCATCTCTTTCAAATATGAGGTAATGAAGGCGGTGCATTTGTCCAGCAGAAGGCGGATTGTATCGGGTTCAATGTAGATGCCCATCATGATTTCGGTCATGTCGTACAGCCTTCCGGCCAGCGAGAAGGGACCGATGACCCCACCGAAAACCGGCTTGTCTCCCATGTACTGGACGGCCAGACGGTCGGCTTTCAGGTATTCGGGAATCCGGCTCGACATAACCGTAGGAACGGCCAGCGCCTCAACCTCTTCAGGCGTTGAAACCAGCCGTCCGATGATAGAAGGTATTTCATGCTCGGGAAGATAAAGCTCGGCACCGAATGCCTCGGCCTCAACCGTAAGGTCCATAATAACGGTAGCCGCGTCGGCCGTGGGAAAGCGGCGGTGCAGCGCCTCAACGGCTGCGGCATGCACCTCGCCGTCAGTAACAGCCTGACGGACCGTATGTCCGGTAAGTTCAATGCCCGAATGTGTCATAATAGGGATGACAGCCGTCTTCCCGCTTCCAATCAAGTTCCTAATCCAATTGTCTGTATTCATAAAATAAGGAGTATTTCCCGCAAAAATAACACCAAAATCCTATCCCTCCAAATTCGTATTTTATCTTAGTTTTG
>DCHH01000116.1 GCA_002315625.1 Bacteroidales bacterium UBA1757 | reverse complement strand
TATGCGGCATTCCAGTATCCGGCTTCGGTTTTGGATACTTCTGCCGTGGCCCGCAAGCAAAAGAAGAACCGCGACGGCTGGCGCAATGTATGGAACTATGAATACGGCAAAGAATCGTTTGAAGGCCGTGTGACGGTGCTCTACAGCGTCTATCGTTTCGGAAAGCTTTCACGTCCTGTCGTGGTGAAGGGACTTAGCCCCGAAATCGACAAGGCCGTGCTCAAGGCTATGAAGCAGGTGTGCTCGAAAGTTACGGCTGACAAGAAGTATAACGACACGGAGTATATTCAGACGTTTTATATTACACCTGACGGTTCACGCAAGACGGTCATCGATGCAGATGAAACCGTCTTGCTGAATCCCGAGGAGCCTTCCATTCCGGAGGGAGGGCGTGATGGTCTGACGGATTTTGTCGCTAAAAATCAGAGGTATCCGGAGCGTGCTGCCGAGTCTGGTGCGCAGGGGACTATTGAAACCAATTTCGTTATTGATGAGGAGGGGTATGTGCTGGCAGGCTGTGTCTATAGCACAGATTGCGCCGACCTCGACTGTGCCGCACTAAAACTGGTGGCCAAAATTCCGCAGATGACCCCAGCCATACATAAAGGCACCCAGGTAAAGTCCTTCTGGACCTGGCCAATAGTCTATAAACTAACCCGGTAAATAAAAAAAAGCGGCTCGAGAGCCGCTTTTTTTATTTCCAGTAGGTATATTCGAGATAGTAGTAATAAGCATATAAATGCGTAGAACTATTAGCATAGACCGGCATTCCCAAATCGCTGGGAACAATAATCCGCACAGCACCGCCATCGCCCACATAATCCAGCGGCTCATGCCACCCAGAGCAGTCGCCCCAGAAGTATGAACTGCTATATGCGGTATAGACAACCCCATTGCAAATCTCGGCAGGAGCGTATGGCCCGAAGTTCGAATAAGTGGTAGAATCGTCTTCGACGCTCATCTCCTTATAACGAACTTCCACAACCTGTCTATCCTTTGTACTTGAACTAAGCCCGGTGTCAACGACATTCAGGTACAACCCGCTCTCAGTCTTGTAGAACAGAGGGTTTCCCTTGCTGTCAATCCAAGGCACGGCAGTCGGTATGGAATCGGTCAAAATGTAGTTGTGATTGGCCATGAAGGTCTTTATGTTCTCCTCCATTTCTTCCAGCTGTTCGGCGTATGTCAGATAGTCACTGCAGGAAATCAGGGCCGGTATAAAGAGTGCGGCCAGCAAGTAGGTGAGGGTCCGATTGATTTTCATGTACATCAAAAAATGTGCGTAATATCTTTTAGCGACGGCAAAGTTAGTCATAAATCCGAAAACTTGTTGCTTTTTCCTGCCATTGTAAGTAATTTCGCGCCGAAAAGCGGCTGAAATGCAGCTGCGAGTTAAGTTGATATAAATCAAACGCATGAAAGTACTGAAATTTGGCGGATCATCCGTAGGATCGCCTGAAGGTCTCAAAAATCTGAAGAGAATCGTCTGCAATGCCGACGAAAAACCGGTAGTAGTTGTTGTGTCAGCCATTTCCGGCATGACAGACCTGCTAATAAAAACCTCTAAACTGGCAGTCGAAGGGACTGGCGACTATATGCCTAACGTGCAGAAAATGCGTGAGATGCACTATGGCCTGATAGACGAGGTGTTCGAGAAGGCCGACCGCAAGCCTCTCCATGAGTTTGTCGATGGAATGATTGACGAACTGAGCAATATTTTCAAGGGTGTCAACCTTCTTCATGACCTTTCGCCCAAGTCGGAGTCGGTCATCCTGAGCTATGGCGAGCGCATCTCCTCCGTGCTGGTAAGTAAACTGCTGAATGCTGTTCATGTGGATTCGCGCAACGTCATCAAGACTGACCATAAGTTTGGCAAGGATGTGGTCAACTTTGAAGAGACGGAAAAGGCTCTGCATCAGCAGATTCCTGTTGTTCCCGATGTGCTGGTGATGGGCGGTTTCATCTCCTCAAGTGCCGAAACCGGCGAGACGACGAATCTCGGACGTGGCGGTTCGGACTATACCGCTGCAATCGTGGCTTCCACACTCCGGGCCTCGATTCTGGAAATCTGGACCGATGTGGATGGTTTCATGACGGCCGACCCGAGGGTCATAAACAGCGCGTATGTCATTGAAAAACTGAGCTATGTAGAGGCCATGGAGCTCTGCAACTTCGGTGCCAAGGTGATTTATCCGCCGACGATATTCCCCGTGTATCACGAGAATATTCCTATCCTTATAAAGAATACTTTCCATCCGACAGCTCCGGGAACTTACATTTCAAGGGAAAAGAGCATCGGTGACGGCAAGGCAATCAAGGGTATTTCGTCAATCGACGATACCAGTCTCATTACGATGCAAGGTCTTGGAATGGTGGGTGTTATTGGCGTCAACTATCGTATATTCAAGGCTTTGTCGAAGGCTGGCATATCGGTATTCATGGTGTCGCAGGCATCTTCTGAGAATACAACCTCAATCGGTGTGAGCCAGCAGGTTGCAGCAGAGACGGTTGTCCTTCTGCGCAATGAGTTTGCCCAGGAAATCGAACGTGGTGAAATCAACGACATCTTCGCTGAAACCGGATTGGCAACATTGGCAATTGTAGGCGAGGGGATGAAGCGCACACCGGGTATCGCCGGTAAACTGTTCACCACGCTGGGTCGCAACGGTATCAACGTAATTGCCTGTGCACAAGGTGCTTCTGAGACAAATATTTCTTTTGTGGTTCGTAAGCAGCAGTTACGTAAGACCCTCAATGTGATTCACGACGCATTCTTCCTCAGTGAATATAAGGTGTTGAACCTGTTTGTGGCCGGTATCGGTACGGTTGGCGGAAGCCTGCTCGAGCAAATCCGCCAGCAGCAGCCTAAGCTTATGTCGGAGCACTCGCTAAAACTTAATGTAGTGGGTATCGCCAACAGCAGGAAGCTGCTGCTCAACCGGGAGGGAATCAATCTTGACAGTTATAGGCAACAACTTGAGGACGAGGGAATTGCTTCTTCTCCGGCCGTGCTGCGAGAAGAGGTTGTGAGGATGAATATCTTCAATCCTGTCTTTGTCGATTGTACAGACAGTGCCCAGGTTGCCAACCTCTATCAGGAGATGATTGACAACAATATCAATGTGGTGGCAGCCAACAAGATAGCGGCTTCTTCACCATACGACAGCTATGCGAGTCTTAAGGAAACAGCCCGCCGCAAAGGGGTGAAATATCTCTTCGAGACCAATGTCGGTGCAGGACTGCCGATTATCAATACAATGAACAGCCTGATTTGCAGCGGCGACAGGATTCTCAAGATGGAAGCCGTTCTCTCAGGTACGCTGAACTTCATTTTCAATACAATCAGCGCCGATATTCCACTAAGCCAGACCATTAAGATGGCTCAGGAGGCCGGTTTCTCCGAGCCCGACCCGCGTGTTGATTTGAGCGGCAAGGATGTGGTGCGCAAACTGGTCATTCTTGCCCGTGAGGCTGGCTATCATATTGAACAAGAGGATGTTGTAAAGAATCTGTTCATCCCGCAGGATTGCTTTGAAGGTTCTCTTGACGATTTCTGGAAGAAAGTTCCGGCACTTGATGCAGACTTCGAGAAGCGTCGCAAGAGCCTGGAGGCTGAGAACAAGAAATGGCGCTTTGTGGCAACCATGGAGCGTGGAGCATGCTCTGTGGGCTTGCAGGAGGTCGGTCAGCAGCATCCGTTCTACGATCTGAAGGGAAGCAATAACATAATCCTTATCCAGACGGAGCGTTATTTTGAAGACCCGATGGTAATCAAGGGATATGGAGCAGGGGCTGATGTCACTGCGGCCGGTGTGTTCGGCGACGTGATTTCAATCGCTAATATCCGCTAAACACTTCACGATGAAATACATAGTCATATTGGGCGACGGCATGGCCGATGAACCCATTGATTCTTTGGGTGGAAGAACACCTCTGCAGGTGGCCGACAAGCCGGTCATGGATAAACTGGCCAATGACGGCGACTGTGGTCTGCTCTCTACGATTCCGGACGGTTTTGCCCCCGGAAGTGAAATCGCCAATATGGGGGTGCTGGGCTACGATGTAACCCGCTCGTTTGAGGGTCGCGGCTCGCTTGAGGCTGCCAGTATGGGGGTTAATATCCCTGACGGCTGGATGGCTGCCCGTTGTAATTTGATTTGTATCAATACGGACGGAACTATAAAGAACCATTCTGCCGGGCATATTTCCAATGAGGAGGCTGCCGAGCTGATTGCTTTTCTCAACAGAAAACTGTCTGATGACAAGAGCGGGTTGCCGGTTACTTTCTACCCTGGTGTTTCCTACCGTCACCTTCTTTTGATGAAGGGTGGTGACAAGCGTGTGAAATGCACTCCGCCCCACGATGTGCCGGGAACACCTTATAAAGATGTGCTTGTAAAGCCTCTTTGTGAGGGTTCTGTGGCGACGGCTGCACGTTTGAACGAACTGATTGAACGCTCACAGGAGTTGCTAGCTAAGCACCCGATTAATCTTAGCCGTGCGGCTGAGGGTAAGGACATGGCCAATTCAATCTGGCCCTGGTCGCCGGGCTACCGTCCTTCGATGCGCCCGATGACGGAACTCTATCCGATTCGCAGCGGCTCGGTTATTTCGGCCGTTGACCTTATCAAGGGCATCGGAATATATGCCGGTCTGGAATCCATCGACGTTGAGGGTGCGACTGGCCTGTACGATACTAATTATGAAGGCAAAGCAGCCGCTGCCATTGCAGAACTTCGAAAGAAGGATTTTGTCTTTGTCCATGTCGAAGCCCCTGACGAGGCGAGCCACGACGGAAATGTTGAACTTAAGATCCGCACGATTCAGGATTTGGACAAACGGCTGATTCGTCCGATTTATGAAGAAGTTAAGAAATGGGAAGAACCAGTTACGATAGCCGTTCTTCCTGACCATCCTACATATTGCCGTACAAAGACCCATGTCTCAGCTCCAGTCCCCTTCCTTATCTGGAGGAGCCACTGCTGCTGTATTCCGGATCTTACGATTTCATTTAATGAGGAAGAAGCCAAGGAAGGCTCGTACGGCCTGCTCAGTGGTGATGACTTTATCCGCAGTGTATTTGGATTGAAATTATGAAATACTACAGTACCAACCATGTGGCCCCTGACGTAACCCTTCAGGAGGCTGTTGTCAAGGGACTTGCTCCCGACAAGGGGCTTTACATGCCCGAGCGTATCAAGACTCTTCCGGCCTCATTCTTTGAGCATATTGAGGAGATGACGTTCCAGCAGATTGCCTGCACCGTTGCTGATGCCTTTTTCGGTGAGGATATCGAGGCTGACACTTTGCAGCAGATTGTCTGCGACACGCTTAGTTTTGAGACTCCGCTGGTGCCGGTTTCCGAGAATATTTACAGCCTGGAGCTTTTCCATGGCCCGACGTCTGCATTCAAGGATGTTGGTGCGAGGTTTATGGCACGTCTTTTGGGCTATTTCATCCGCAAGCAGGGGACGCGCGATGTGAATGTGCTGGTGGCCACCTCCGGCGATACCGGTTCGGCCGTTGCCAACGGTTTCCTCGGGGTTGAGGGTATTCATGTTTACGTGCTGTATCCCAAGGGGTTGGTGAGTGAAATCCAAGAAAAACAGTTCACTACCTTAGGGCAGAATATTACTGCTGTCGAGGTGGAAGGTACATTCGATGACTGCCAGCGTCTGGTCAAGTCGGCATTTCTTGACGAGCAGCTTAATGCCCACATGAAGCTGACATCGGCCAATTCCATCAATGTGGCCCGTTTCCTGCCGCAGGCTTTCTATTATTTCAATGCGTATGCCCAGTGGAAGCGGATGAAACATCAAGGCAGTCTGGTTTGCTGTGTGCCAAGCGGAAACTTTGGAAATATAACTGCAGGTTTCTTTGCCCACCGTATGGGACTTCCAATCAAGCGTTTCATCGCTGCAAATAACCGCAACGATATATTCTATAAGTATTTGCAAACCGGTAAGTACGAGCCTCGGGCCTCTGTTGCAACTCTGGCAAATGCAATGGATGTTGGTGACCCGTCAAACTTTGCCCGTGTGCTTGACCTCTACGGCCACTCCCACGAGGCTATCTGCAAGCTTATCAGCGGTGCGACCTACACCGACGATGAGATTCGTGCTACGCTGCGTCAGGTTTATGAAACGTACGGTTACCTGCTTGACCCGCACGGAACTTGTGGTTACAGAGCCTTGAGTGAAGGCTTAAAGCCCGGTGAAGAAGGGTTCTTCCTTGAGACTGCCCATCCTGCCAAGTTCAAAGGCAATGTGGAGGCCATAATCGGCAGCGAAGTGGCAATTCCCGCCACCTTGCAGGCTTTTATGACCGGCAAGAAACAGTCTGTCCCGATGACCTCAAAGTTTGAGGACTTCAAGGCTTTCCTGCTTGAAAACTAAAATCTGCTTACATCCCGTGCACCAGAACAGTGACATTGGATGTAAACATCCCGATTGCGATTGCTAACAGCATGACTCCGAAGAATTTACGGAGCAGGTAGATGAATTCCTTGCCGAGGAATTTCTGGATTTTGTTGGTTGACATCAGCACGATGAAGACCCACACCATGTTCAGCATCAGTCCGCAAAGGATGTTGATGTCGGCATAGTCGGCCTTAAGGGCAATGATGGTGGTCAGTGCACCGGCACCGGCAAGCAACGGAAATACCAGGGGAATGAAAGTGGCCTCCTGCGTCGGTCCGTTGTATTTGAAGATTTCCACGTCCAGAAGCATCTCAAGGGCCATGAAAAACAGCAGGATGGAGCCTGCTACGGCAAATGAGTTGATATTGATACTGAAAAAACGGAGCACCGCATCACCTCCGATAAAGAAAATGAGGAGCAGCGCGGTTGTGCAAATCGTAGCCTTTATGGGGTGGATAATCTTTCCGTGCTCCCTTAGTCCGATAATAACGGGGGTGGCACCAAGGACATCGATAATGGCAAACAGTATCAGGAACGCACTCAGCGTGTCGCGGAAATTGAACTGTGTAAAAAATTCAGCAATCATACGGCAACTTTTTCAAATCGCCCGCAAAATTACTCCATTTGAATAAAAATAGCAATAATATTCACTGTTCTTTTTTTACCTTTTGTTGATTTTGCAAGCTGAAATGAAAACGGGCGGGAATGTCAGACTCCCCAAATCGTGAATTGTCTGCCGTTGTAGGTGCGAGTAAGACAGTATAGTTTTTCTTCCCAGTTTTTTTTGCTGTCGCGGTCGAAGATGATGATGTGAGCCTCTTTTAAGTCGGCGGCAGCACGCTCGATGTATGCAGCTGTCTGTTCCAGTGCCTTGCTTATTTCTGTCTCAAGATTTCCGTAGCGGATTTTTACTTCAATCACTATTTTCTGGACGGGGCCTCCGTATTGGTCGGTCAGAGGTTTTCTTATGAGTAAGTCTGTGCGTTTCATGCCGAGGCCGTATTCACGGTCGATATAGCCGCCTCCATTAATCACCCGCTGCAGAAAAGCCTGCAGCAGCAGTTGTGGGCCTGCTTCCCGGTAATCGAAGTGCTTGTCCCAGCTTTCAGCGTTTTCACGGTAGAACGACTGGAACTCTTTTAGCAGCTTAAAAATGTTGATGGAATTATCGTCGTTGATATACCAGACTGACTGATTTAGAATGGTCTCCTGCTTACTCCATGTCAGCTCTCGCGGAATGACCTCCTTGTAAATGGCATTGGCGATACGCAGTGGCTTGTCGCGGACAATCAGCCCAAGATCTTCAGTGTATTGTATGTCGTCATCATTCAATGTGTCAATTGATTGCTCGGTGTTGCCACTTAGGATTGGCTCGATGACTCGCTTGACGCGTGGCTCGCGCAACTTGTCGATGAGGATGTCAATATGGGTGTCGCGACGATAGATGATTCGTTCTTGAGCCTTGTATAACATCTCAGGAATGATGTGTATGCTGCGGTCGCGGTTCTCTTTCATTTCGTAGGTGACTTCGTAGCCAAGCGCATTTACTAACCAGGGTTGTCCTTCGGTGGCTGTCCAGATCATGTCAAAGCATTCTTCTTCAAATATCTGACCAGTGGTGGTGGTATGCTGGTCGTAGAGTTGACGGACTTCCTGACGGGTGAAGTTGCCCATTCTGAGGGATGCTGCTTTGATGTTAAAGGCAGACCCGCCTGTGATTATGTCTTGGTTGGAGAGAACAATTCGGTAGTCTCGTACGTCGCGAACTCCGCAAAGGATGATACTCTGCGGGAAGGCTGCCGGCCGCTGGTCGTAGCCGCTTCTGATTTGCCGGAGGACAGACACCAGCGAGTCGCCGACCAGAGTGTCTATTTCGTCGAGAAAAAGAATGAACGGTTTGTCAAGATATTCGGATACCAGAGTAAGAAACTGGTTCAAGGCTTGTCCTTGGTCGGTCTGTTTTGCTTGCTGGGCAAGTCCTTCGAAATGGTTGTCCCTCAGCAGCAGAACGAGACGTTTTTTGATTTCACTGATGACACAGTCAACTACGCTGCGCACATCGTTGCGAAAAGCCTGTCCGCTCTCAACATTTGCATACACACAGACATATTGCCCTTGGACATTGAGATAATCCCTCAAAGCCAGCAGCATCGAGGTTTTTCCCGTCTGTCTGGGAGCGTGGAGAATGAAATATTTCTGTTGGGCAATCAGAGACTCTATTTCGGCAGTATTCACACGACTCAGCGGGTTGACACAGTAGTGAATGTCTGATTTGACTGGACCAGCTGTATTGAAGAACTTTTCCATAGAAATCCGGTTGGTATTTTTCTGCAATGAGAGTGTTTTTCTCCGGCTTTGACAAATCAAACTGATTTATCCTTGAGTGTGGCTCTTATCGGTGAAGAGGGATTTCACGAATTTGGTGTCGGAGAGGAAGTGGATGCAGATTACGCGGACCACGGTGTAGGCGGGGATGGCAAGGAGCATGCCGATTATGCCGCCTATTGAGCCGGCAAGAAGCAGTACAATGAAGATTTCAAGGGGATGGGCATGGACGCTGGTGCTGTAGATGAGTGGCTGGAGCACGATGTTGTCAACCAGTTGGGCTGCTATGAATACGGCGGCGACCAATGCCACAAAGACTCCGAGGTGGGCATCTATAACGAATCCCGTGGAGGTGATTTTCAGGGCAATCGCCATCACGCCACCTAGAACTCCTCCAATCAGCGGACCGATATATGGGATGATGTTGAGGATGCCGGCCATGAAGCCGATGCCGAGTGCCATGTCGAAATCGAGACCGGTGATGGCCCACAACCCTAAAAAGTCAATCAGGCCGACTACCGACATTTCGATGATAAGCCCTACGAAGTATCGTGATAGGAGTATCTCTACATCGGCAAGGGTGGAGCTGACGTGCTCTGTGTGCTTGTCAGGGGTGACGGCTGAGAGCAGGCGAAGGAAAAGTGTTTCGTCCTTGATAAGGAAGAACGAGATGAAAACCACGGAGAACAGTCCTACACCGATACTGCCGAGGGTGTTGGCCACCGTCCCAATCATACTGCCAAATAGTTTGAAGCTCAGGATTGTAGAAATTTTGTCCATCACTGATACCTCTAACTTGAAGTTTGGTTCAAGGCTGAACGTTTCGCGAAGCCATACGTTCAGGTCGTTGAGATAGACGGAGAGTCCTTCGAGGCTGGACAGTTCGCTGATGGTGGTGATGTTTCGGATTACTTTGGCAAAGACAGGAATCAGGCCGGAAATCACACCTACCAGCACTGCGAGAATGACAATAATGGAAATAATGGCCAGAAGGCCGTCAGGAAGGCTTTTTCCGCGGATTTTGATTTTACGGAGCAATCGGACAAGCGGCTTGGCAAGCAGTGAGACGACAAAGCTAAGCAGGGTGTAGCCGACCACGTTGCCAAAATATTTAAGCGCAAAAATAGCGATTGTCAGATAGATGGCAATCAGAAATACCTTTGCCAGCTTTTCAACATATTTTGTTTCCATTGAGATTTCGGGTTTTGTATGGGTTTGATTTGTCTTTTGTTGTCTTGGTATGGTTTGTCTTGCTGCTCTTTCGTCTGTCTTGCTGCTCTTTCGGGCAAAGGTAGTGTTTTTTCAAATATTGACCACAATACTGATTATGGTCTGGTATCCTGAAATGACCGAACGGGCGGTTTGGGTCATTTCGCGATGGTTGGTTTTTCCGAGGTGGAGAGGTAGGGCAGTAGGTGTATGCTACCGTATGCTGTGGCGGCGGTTGGTTGCCCTACCTCTGGCTTGT
>DCHH01000083.1 GCA_002315625.1 Bacteroidales bacterium UBA1757 | reverse complement strand
CTATCGCGTGATTGAGGTGAATGCCCGTCTCTCGCGTTCTTCGGCCCTCGCCTCAAAGGCTACCGGCTATCCGCTCGCTTTTGTTGCTGCCAAGCTGGCATTAGGCTACGGGCTGGATGAAATCGGCGAGATGGGCACTCCCAACTCCGCCTACGTTGCTCCGCAGCTCGATTACATAATCTGCAAGATTCCCCGCTGGGATCTGACTAAGTTTGTCGGCGTCTCGCGTGAAATTGGCTCATCAATGAAATCCGTGGGTGAAATCATGTCCATCGGCAAGTCCTTCGAGGAGATACTCCAGAAGGGTCTGCGCATGATTGGACAAGGCATGCACGGTTTTGTTGGCAACAACGACATCGGCTTCGACGACCTCGACTACGAGCTCTCCCACCCCTCCGACCTTCGCGTTTTCGCCCTGGCCGAAGCCTTGAAGCGCGGCTACTCGATTGAGCGCCTGTACGACCTGACCAAGATTGACCCGTGGTTCCTCGGTAAGATGAAGAATATCTGCGACTTTGCCGACAAGTTGGGTGCATTTAAGCATATCGATGACCTTCCTGCAGACGTGCTTCTGGAGGCCAAACGGCTAGGCTTCTCCGACTTTCAGATTGCCCGCCTGACCGAGAACAACCCCGGCAGCGGCGAGAAGGATAATCTCCGCGTAAGGGCGCGCCGCAAGCGCATGGGCATACTGCCCTCCGTCAAGCGGATTGAGACTGTCGCCTCGGAGCATCCCGAACTGACCAACTACCTCTACCTCACGTACGACGGAACTGAGCACGACATACCTTATTATAGGAATGAGAAATCGGTCATTGTACTGGGTTCAGGCGCATACCGTATCGGTTCGAGCGTCGAGTTCGACTGGTGTTCGGTCAATGCAATCCAGACCGCCCGCAAACTCGGCTACAAGGCCATCATGATAAACTACAACCCCGAGACCGTTTCGACCGACTACGATGTGTGCGACAGGCTCTACTTCGACGAACTGAGCTTCGAGCGGGTCATGGATGTAATCGACCTTGAGCAGCCGCGCGGTGTCATTGTATCGGTGGGCGGACAAATACCCAACAACCTGGCAATGAAGCTGATGCGTCAGGCAGTTCCCATTCTGGGCACCTCTCCCATCTCCATCGACCGGGCTGAAAACCGCCACAAGTTCTCCGCCATGCTCGACATGCTGGGTATAGACCAGCCGGCGTGGAAGGAACTTACCAGCCACGAGGACATCAAGGAGTTCATTTCCAAGGTCGGCTATCCGGTACTGGTCCGTCCTTCCTACGTGCTGTCAGGTGCCGCCATGAATGTCTGCTACGACGACGAGGCCCTTGACAACTTCCTGAACATGGCCGCGAAGGTTTCACAGGAATACCCGGTTGTCGTATCCAAGTTCCTCCAGAATGCCAAGGAGGTAGAATTTG
The DNA here is from genome assembly GCA_002315625.1 of Bacteroidales bacterium UBA1757. Lineage (GTDB taxonomy): Bacteria > Bacteroidota > Bacteroidia > Bacteroidales > UBA1402 > UBA1757. The sequence goes on along the minus strand of DCHH01000083.1, from coordinate 11,447 downwards.
ATGCCGTAGCCCACAATGGCGAAATTATCGAATACGCCATCTCCGAGCACATCGAGTTCGCGGGAGTCCACTCAGGCGATGCCACAATGGTGTTCCCGGCTCAGAAGATTTACTTTGCCACCATCCGCCAGATTAAGAAAATCTCGCGTCAGATAGCCAAAGAGCTGAATATCAGCGGTCCTTTCAACATCCAGTACCTGGCCAAGAACAACGAAGTGAAGGTAATAGAATGCAATCTCCGTGCATCCAGAAGCTTCCCGTTCGTCTCCAAGATACTCAAGCGCAACTTCATCGACACCGCCACCCGCATCATGCTTGACGCTCCCTACGAGAAGGCCGACAAGAATTCTTTCGACATCGACCGCATCGGCGTGAAGGCTTCACAGTTCTCGTTCTCGCGCCTGCACAAGGCAGACCCGGTTCTCGGTGTCGATATGTCCTCTACCGGTGAGGTGGGCTGCATGGGCGACGATTTCGACGAGGCACTGATGAACGCCATGATTGCCACCGGATTCAAGATTCCGTCAAAGCAGAAGGGAATTATGGTGTCGTCAGGCGGCAGCAAGTCGAAGGTTGACCTTCTTGAGGCATGCCAGATGCTGAAAGAGAGCGGTTATCCCCTCTATGCGACATCCGGCACTCAGAAGTTCCTGGCCCAGCACGGCATTGACTCAAAACTGGTTTCATGGCCCGACGAGAAGAACGGCGAGAACCAGATTATGCAGATGATTGCTGACCATGACTTCGACCTGATTATCAACATACCGAAGGATTTGACAAAGCGGGAGCTTACCAACGGCTACAAGATCCGTCGCGGGGCAATTGACCACAACATTCCACTTATCACTAACGCAAGGCTGGCATCATCGTTTATCCAGGCATTCTGTCATGCCGGAATAGACGACATCCAAATCAAGAGCTGGCAGGAATACGAATAAAATATGGGAGGTTTTTTCGGAACCATATCCAAGCAGCCGTGCATAAACGATTTGTTCTACGGCACTGACTATCATTCACATCTGGGGACGAAACGTGCCGGTATGGCCACACTCGATGCCGAGACGGGGCGCATCAAGCGCGACATCCACACCATCGAGAACGCCTATTTCCGCTCCAAGTTTGAAGGCGACCTGCCAGGGTTCAACGGCAACTCGGGTATCGGCGTCATAAGCGATACCGATGCCCAGCCAATCGTCCTCAACTCTCACCTTGGAAAGTTTGCCATCGTTACTGTGGCCTGTATCAACAACATACAGGAACTGGAGGAGGAAATCCTGAGCCGTGGCGACCACTTTGCCGAGCTGAGCGGCGGCTCGACCAACCCCACGGAGCTTGTAGCACTGCTCATTTGTGAAAAGGAGAATTTTGTCGAAGGCATTGAGAACGTATATAATAAGGTGAAAGGAAGCTGTTCCATGCTCCTTCTCACCGATGACGGCATTATCGCTGCCCGCGACAAGTTCGGGCGCACTCCGATGGTAATCGGCAGAAAGGAATGCTCTTACGCAGTTGCCAGCGAGCCCTGCTCCTTCATCAACCTCGGCTACGAGTCCGCGTATTTTGTAGATGCCGGTGAAATTGTAAAAATCACAGCCGACGGCTTCACCCAACTGCACAAACCGAGTGTCCGCAAGCAGTACTGCTCGTTTATGTGGGTCTATTTCGGTTACCCGGTTTCCGACTACGACAACATCAATGTCGATAGCGCGCGCTTCCGTACAGGACAAGGGATGGCAGAAGGTGATGACACCGAGGCAGACATGGTGTGCGGCATTCCCGACTCCGGCATAGGTGTCGGTCTGGGATATGCCAATTCCCGTGGTCTAGCCTATCGTCGTGCAGTCATCAAATATACCCCTACATGGCCGCGAAGCTTCACCCCTTCCGACCAGGCCCGCCGCAGTCTTGTGGCCAAGATGAAACTGATGCCCAACAAGTCGCTGCTCAACGGCAAGAAGGTCATTTTCTGCGACGATTCCATTGTCCGCGGCACACAGCTTAAGGACAACGTTGCCACCTTCTACCAGTGCGGAGCCAAGGAGGTTCACATTCGCGTCGGCAGTCCGCCATCGCTTTTCTCCTGCCCCTTCCTGAAATTCTCAGCCTCCAAGAGCAATCTGGAGCTGATTGCCCGCCGCAAGGTGCAGGAATTGGAGGGAGATGCCGACAAGAACCTGGAGCAGTACGCCACATACGGCAGCGAGAAGTACAACGCCATGGTAGAGTCAATCCGCAAGCAGTTCAATATCACTTCCTTGAAATACTGTCCGCTGGAGACTCTGGTCAAGGCTATCGGACTGCCTAAGGAGCAGCTTTGTACACACTGCTTTGACGGGTCCAGCTATTTTGAATAGGATTCGGTTCCGTTATTCCGGACGGAATATTTCGTCGTTACATATTCGTTGTGTTTTTATACAAAACGGCGATTTTCATATCTGTGGTTAAGAAATTAATCTTGAAGATAATGAATTAAACCACTACTTGTGTAAACCTGACATGGAGAGCTTATATATTTGTTGACGTTTAGGTTAACAAATTAAGAAGCGATGAACGACCGTCTATTTGTATTGTCAGCACTCAACACAAACGAGGAGTGCCCGGGAGAACTGCAACAGAGCCGACCGCTCTATTTCTCCAGTCTCAAACAAGCGCAGATTGCAGCTGCCTGTTTCCGTCAGGCCTACTCATTCATCTATGAATGCGGGGCAAACTCCAAAAGCCTGTACTGCTTGGTGCTGGAAGAGTACGAAATGGACTCAATCTTCCAGCTCAAGCTCTCCACACGGGTGTTTTCAGCCGAAGGGGAAGAACTCGACTGCTCTATCGCCTCTGACGATGGTCAGTTCACGGGCCGGCCGGAGAAACTTCAGCGTCACAAGGTTGGCGACATTGTCGAGGCCACATGCGGTGAGCATCTGAATCTGGGCATAGTCCTGCAGCGTCCGCTGACAGAGAAGGAGGTGGCCAGGAAGGTGTCCGGCAAGGTGCAGGACGACTGTTACACCATCCTTTCCTACCCCTCTCTGGATGTGGATTATGTTCAATCGCCGTTCGTCTTCACGCCAAAGGGACAAGTCGATAATGATGTCTGTGCGTATCTCCATGAGGCCATGGACGCCTATATTGTCCATTCCCCGAAGACCTCCAAGCCCGAAAAGCCAGGAGAGTCTGGCAATTCCGGCGAACAAGGCGATTCTGGCATGAACAAGAAGCGCCGCGGACGCCCCAAGTCCAATAAAGAGAAGAAAAAGTAACCTTCTTCGTTGCAACACAACAAAAAAAGGATTACCTTTGCCGCGTCTTTTGGAAAAGAAGCAGGCGGGGTGTAGCACAGTTGGCTAGCGCACCTGGTTTGGGACCAGGAGGTCCCCCGTTCGAGTCGGGGTACCCCGACAAAAAAGGAACCGTACTCCCGGTTCCTTTTTTATTTCTCCTATTCAAGCGGAATCTTCAATACAGATTGAAGGCGACGGCTTGGGTTAGTACAGTTTGAGGGCGGCGACTACTAGGGTTGCGAGAACTATGCCTAGCGAAAAGAGAAGAAGATTCACGTCGCGGCGGTAGTAGCGGGTGGCAGTGAGGCCATTGATGGCGTAGGTTGATTTGGGGGCGGTTCTCCCCCTCCCTACCACTACACACAAAAGCCAGTAGAACAGCCAGCCGGAGAAAATCCCCAGAATCATTCCGCAGAATACATCCAACGGATAATGGACTGCAAGGTAAATTCTTGACAATGATACTAGAGTGGCCCACAGCACAATACAGATGGTATAAGGGCCATGACGGAACAGCAAAGCCGTGAATGTTGCGAATGCGAATACGTTTGCTGCATGGCTGGAGAGGAACCCGTAGCGGCCACCGCGATAGCCGTTGACAACCTCAAGAAAGGGTATCAGCTCCATATTTCGGGTGGGCCGGGGACGGGCTACCAAGGGCTTTATCAGGGACGATGAAATCTGGTCGGCAAAGGTAATCATAAGAGCCAGTGCCACGACTATGACAATTGCCTCTCCCTTCTTGTCCTTTATCAAGACGTAAAGCAGCACCAGCAGGGCCGGCCACCAAACAAGCGTCTCGGACAGCAGCCACGCCATCCGGTCCAAAACAGGAGTATGAATGGAATTGACGGCCAATACCCACTGTCCGTCCATTTGAAGAAGATTCTCAAATAAGCCCATAGACTTAGAACGGTCAGATAATAACAAAGCAATCCGAAGGCATCCACCCCACATTGCCGTCCTCGATGACAATCTCGGCCCATGTTCCCAGCGTGCTGCGAATGTGAACTTTAGTCCCCTCGTGCAGGAGGAACAGGTCGGTACCGCTCTGGTCAGGAGAACTCTTCACTGTCACTGACGGAGTGAAAATAATGGCATCAAGAGGATTCACAGTAGCCTTATAGGTCTGTCCGGCAAACAAAAGCGAAAGACCGCTAAGCATGAACGTGACAACACCAACAGAGAATGCCCCCTTCCGAAGCGGACGGCGCTTGCTGAAAAAGAAGACAAACAGGCAAGCCACAAACAACCAGAAAAGCACCACGCTGACCCACGCCCAAGCATTGGCATGAAGCAGCTGGCGCAAAGCCTTATACCAGCGCACCAAAAGGAACTCACCCAGTGACTCTGTCTGGTCAACGACATACGCCTGAGCCATCTCCAGATTGAACTGCAAATCCTTATTGCGCGGATCCAGCCTCAGACCGCGCTCGTAATTCAAGATAGCCGAAGGAATCTCGTTTGCCTTAAAATATGCATTACCTATGTTGTAATACAGTTCGGCAGAGGTACCGTAAGAATCTGCAACCTCTTCATAGAAAGCGGCCGACTCAGTATAACGCCCCTCATTGTATGCATTGGAAGCTGCAAGGAGCAAGGAATCGGGCGTAGCAGCCGCCTGAGCCACAACGGGAAGGGTGCAAAGCATCCAACCCAGCATCATAACAAAACTCTTATTTCGCATAGCTTTTCGTTCTGATAGTGTTTTCCATTTTGTCAATCACCTTGATGGTCTTCTCATAGAGCTCATCCATCGCCTCGGTAGAGGAAGCGGGTGCGTACTGCTCGAACTCACAGGTCTCAAGGATATCCATATATGCGCGACGCGTCTCATCATTCACCTGACAATCAGTCAGTTGCTTATCGATTGTTTCCTTGGTCAGCTTCGACAGCGGAATGTTCAGCTTGTCTGCCGTATAGCCCCACAGAGCACGAGTCACCTCGTCATAGAAATGAGCGCGGTCCTGAGCCTTGAGATAGGTGGCGGCTTTCTTCAGTCGCTTGACAGCCACCTTGCTGGCCTTCTTCGTGCGCTGCTTTGCAACGTTTGCATTATCGCGAATCTGCTTGCGGTAGATTACGAGAAGGACGACAAACAGCACAAACGGCACCACGTAAAGCAGGAAGAACCACGACTGACCATAAACCAGTTCAGCCTCCTGCTTGAGTTTCAATTCACCAGTCTTGATGTAGTGGATATCCTCGCCCAAGTGACGCACATTCTGCTTGCCGGTGTAATTGCCAGCCACAACAGTCCCCGAAGACTCGCTGCTTCCTGCACCCTTCTCAACATTGATTGTGAAAGGATCCGTTGCAAGCGTCTTGTAAGACTTCGTAGCCACATCGTAGTACGACAACTCCACAGACGGGATTTCGTATGTACCGGCAAAACGGGGAATAGCCAGATACTCAATGGTTTTGGAACCAGTCACACCCTGAGCCGTCACCTTGAAGTTATTGGAGACCTTCGGATCGTACGCATCAAAATCGGCCGGGAACTTGATGTCCGGAGTCTTGAGCATCTTCATGTTGCCGTTTCCGGTAAGAACCACCTTGACGGTTACAGCCTCATCAGTTTTCAGTTCGGTCGGCGATGCCGTCGAGGTAAGCTTCAGACTTCCGGCAAAGGCATTGAAGTTAGCCGGCTTTCCGAACGGGAATGGTTCGACGGTAATCTTGATGGGATTCGTCTTGATTGTCTTGCGCACGTCGGAATAGGTCTCGAAGAAATCATCAAAGAAACTGCGTCCGCCGGTAGAGGTATTCCTGACACGGACAACCACGTCGAACGAACCGCTCTCAATTTGAAGTTCTCCGCTCTGCTGAGGATAAAGGACTGTCTGCTTCAATACATACGTCCTGTAATTCAGCCCGTTATAGTTTTCCATATCGACCGGCGCGTTCTGTCCGAGGTCGATTTCCTGCGACAGGAATCCTTTGTACTCGGGGAACTGTGCGTTCTCGAAACCTGACACATCCACACGGGTATAAAGCTTGAATGTCAGAAGAATCCCCTCCTGCTCCATCACCTTGGTACGGGAAGGAATGGCACGAATAAACAGATTCTCAGCCGAAAGCGACTGGGCCGACGAAGCCCCCTGAGCCTGACGACTCTGTGTGCCTGAAGACGCGCTTCCCTGCGAAGAGGAAGACTGCTTGTCAGCCGGCAGCACCTTGATTGTCACCGAATTGGAGGTATATTGAGTCTTCTTGACGGAAGCCGTGGCCCCGGCAATGTTGAATGTCCCCTCCTTCTGAGGAAGCAAGACGTAGGTATAGGTCATCGACTTGTCGGTCTTGCCGTTGACAATTGATATGGAGGTCGATGTGCTGGGACCCATCAATATGTCAAATCCTTCGATTTCCGGAATCCTGAAATCCTTGATATCTGTAGTGTTGAACGAATATGTCAGCCGGAACTGCTGTCCGACGACAACGCTCGACGGAGCCGATGCCGTAAAGGTAACATCAGCCGCCTGCAACGAGAGCAAGACGCCGAGCATAAAAAACAAACATGCGAAATGACGCTTCATTGTCAACTATATGATAATTACCAATCTTTTGAGGTCTTTGAACGCTGTCCCTGCATCATCTGCAACTGCTTGACCTTCTCCTGAACCTCCTGTTCGTCCTGCATAAGGGCGTCAATCAGCTGCTGGGCCTGCTCCTGAGACATCTGTTCCTGCTGTTGCTGCTGCTCCTCGTTCTGCTGGTCCTGGTCCTGGTTCTGCTGCTGTTGTTGCTGTTGCTGCTGCCGTTGCTGCTCATCTTTCTTGTCCTGCTGCTCCTGTTCCTGGTTCTGTTGCTGCTGCTGTTGCTGCTGTTGCTGCTTGAGCAAAGCCTGGGCCATAGCAAGATTGTAGCGAGTCTCGTTGTCCAGCGGATTGTTGATGAGCGACTGCTCGTACGCAGCCACCGCATTGGCATAGTCCTGAGCCTGCATACAGACATTGCCCGCATTGTGCCATGCTGCCGCCAGACGCTGCGGATCCGTCTCACTGTTGATGAGAAGCTGATACTGGTCCATGGCGTCCTTCCCCTTTTCCTGCTTGTAGAGGGCATTTCCAAGGTTCATGGTTGCCTGAGGCGACTTTGGATTGACCTCCAGCGCCTTACGGTAATCAATCTCCGCTTCCGTAAACTTCTCGCTATCGTAGAGTTTGTTTCCCTCACGAATCTGTTTGCGCTCCTCCTTCTGTGCATACAGGCCCAAAGAAGAGACGCAAAGTATAAGTAATATAATAAGGTATCGTTTATTCATACTCAGAACCATTTTACGTTCTTAAGACGGGCATTGCGCCGTTCAAGAATGAACATATCGACAAACAAAAGCAGGAGCACAATCCACGCCAATGCGGGGAACTGCTCGTCGTATTCGGTATAGACAGTGGTCTCCATGTCGGCCTTGTTCATTTTGTCAAGTTCGGCAAGCAACACCTTCAGTGCCGCATTGGAGTTGTCGGTACGGACGTACAAACCACCGCCGGCAGCTGCAATCTCCTGACACATAGTCTCATTGAGCTTCGTTATGACGATGTTGCCCTCCTTGTCGTGATGATAGTCATTGGTCTTGCCGGTGGGAATCGGGCCGCCCTTAGCGGTACCAACTCCAACCACATGGACATGAACCCCTTTCGAGAGAGCCTCCTTTGCCGCAGCCACGGCATCGTCCTCATGGTTCTCACCGTCGGTCAGCACAATGACAGCCTTGTCGGTAGCCGACTCCATATTGAACGAACGCATGGCCAGAGTGATGGACGCCCCTATTGCAGTACCCTGCACCGGGACCATATCGGTCGAAATGGTGTTCAGGAACATCTTGGCAGAGACATAGTCGGCTGTAATCGGCAACTGGGTGTAGGCATCGCCGGCAAAGACAATCAGTCCGACCTTGTCATTGACCATCCCGTCAATCAGCTTGGAAAGAATCTGTTTAGACTTATCCATACGCGAGGGAACGATATCCTCCGACAGCATCGACTTGGATGTATCAAGGGCAATCATGACTTCTGCCCCCTTGCGCTTCACCTTTTCAAGTTTGGAACCGAACTGGGGACCTGCCACCATAAAGATACAGACCGTAAGTGCAAGCAATTGCAATATGAAGTGCCAACGGCGACGGGAAGCAGACACGGCAGGCATGAGAGATGCCATCAGCGAAGGGTCACCGAATGCCTCAAGCGACTTCCTCTGCCTGCGATTCATCCACAGCTGGCAGAGAAATAGCAACGTCACAGCTATGAGAAAATACAGATATTCAGGATGTGCGAATTTAAACATGGCAATGATTCATTAATCGGGAAGACTCCGTGTAAGGTTACGTACTACCAAAAGCATAAGCAATGCAAGAAGCGCCAGCATGCCGTAGCGACGGTACTCCTCATTGCGCTTGCTGTACTGCTGCACGTTCATCTTCGTCTTCTCCAACTGGTCAATTTCCTGATAGATACTCTTGAGCTTAGCATTGTCGGTGGCACGGAAATAGACACCTCCGGTCATCGAAGCAATCTGCTTGAGAGGCTCCTCATCAATATCCACATCAATGTTCTGATACACAACGCCGTTTGCGGTCTGGAACGGATAACGGGCCTTCCCCTTCGTTCCGACACCGATTGTATAGACACGGATGCCGAACGACTTGGCAAGCTCACCGGCAGTAATGGGGTCGATGTCGCCACGGTTGTTCGAGCCGTCGGTCAGAAGGATGACAACCTTCGACTTGGCCTCGGAATCCTTTATACGGGCCACGGCATTGGCAAGTCCAAGACCGATGGCGGTACCGTCCTCAATCATTCCGCTCTGAATGCTCCCGAAAAGGTTCACAAGGACGGCATGATCGGTCGTCAGAGGGCACTGGGTGAAACTTTCACCGGCAAACACCACCAGACCAATATTATCAGTCGGACGGCCGGCAATGAAAGACGATGCTATGCTCTTTGCCGCCTCCAGACGGTTCGGCTGCAAGTCTTCAGCCAGCATACTGGTTGATATATCAAGAGTTACCACAATATCGATACCCTCCGTCGAGGAGTTCTGCCAGCTATCGACCGACTGCGGCCGGGCAAGAACCAGGACAATAAGTGCGAATGCTATACATTCAAGAGCAAAAGGCACGTGTTCGAGGTATGTCCGCCAGCTCCTCGGCTGTGATTTCACAGCAAAAGTATTGGAAACCTGCAATGTAGCAAACCTTTGACGGCGCTTCCAAATATACCAGCCGATGGCTGGTAGAAGCAAAATCAGCAACAGCAAATAATAAGGATGTGCAAGTATCATAATGCTTTATCCTCCTTTCCTTCCAAATCCGTCTGCTGAGTAGCGTCAGTTTCCGGCTTCTCTTCGATTTTAGTCTCATTGACAAAGAGATAAGCGTCACTGATGCTACGGTTATTGTCGTCTGGCAACGGATTCATCTTGGCAAACTTGACAAAATCCGACAACTCAAGTATCTGCTTGAGGTTGGCATAGACACTCTTGGCCTCGGGGTCGCGACGGAGTGCATCGAGGATTTCCGAAGAGGTCATCTCCATTGCACCTACACCGAAACGGCGACTGATGTACTTTCGCATCACATCGGTCAGCTGGGTATAGAACTCCTTGTACAAACCTTGAGTCCAGATTTTCTCCGTCTTTATAACCTCCAGAGCCTGAAGCGCTGCAACGTGAGGCGGAAGGAGCATCTCCGGTTCGATTTCCGGCTCCTTCTCCCCTTTCTTCCGATACTTCAGATAAAGGAGGATTGCCACCACAATCAGAGCGACACCACCCAGTGAATACAGCACAGGGCTCAGGTAGTCCATGATTTTGAACGGAGCCTTCTCGACAGGCTTGATGTCGAATATCTGCATCGAAGCAGTATCGACTTCGTATGTCATCACCTTTAGTGACAGATAGTTGCTCTCATACTCCTCACCATCAACCTTAATAGTGACAGGGGGCAGATAATAGAGCCCTTCATCGAACGATGTCAGCAGATAGTTCATCGACAGCTTCTTGCGGCTATTGTCGATATCGGTACTGTCGATATCGGTACGCTTCAGGATACGGACACCTTGCACCAGGGTATCGGCCAGACATACAGGCACTTCCACCCGAGATTCTATCGGTGCGAATATTTCAAGATAAAGCCTGTTCTGGTTGCCTATCATCATGGCGACGGAATCCAGACGGGCATCGACCGTCACACGGGCGGCCTCGGTCGAAATTGAAAGTCCCATGATGGTCAGAGCGACCAGCAGACTGATTCGTTTCAACATAGCTTCTTAACTTCTTAAACGGAACAAATCCATCAGAGCCCGCACATAATCCTGGTCGGTTGACACTGACACACTATCGACTTTGCTCTTTTTGAAGACATCATCGATGCTTGCCTGATGTTTGCACCACCAGGAGGCATACGCCTGCCGCATCGACTTGGAGGATGTGTCACAAAGAACCGTCTCTCCAGTCTCCGCATCGAGCATGCGGACCATACCGACATTGGGAAGCTCGGCCTCACGCTTGTCATAAACCTGTATGGCGGCAATATCGTGCTTACGATTGGCTATCGTCAGGTCGGTCTTCATATCACGAAGCTCAATAAAATCGGAAATCACGAAGGCCGTGCAACGCTTCTTGATTGCATTGGTCATGTAACGCAAAGCCTCAGTCACATCCGTCTGACGTGCAACAGGCTCAAAACCAAGCAGTTCGCGGATAATGTAAAGAATGTGCTTCTTACCTTTTTGAGGCGGGATGAACTTCTCGACATGGTCGGAAAAGAAAATCACACCGATTTTGTCATTGTTGTGAATCGCCGAGAAGGCCAGTGTGGCTGCAATTTCAGTCATCATTTCGGTCTTCAGGCAAGACTGCGTACCAAAGACCCGGCTGGCCGACACATCGATGAGAAGCATCACTGTAAGCTCGCGCTCTTCCTCATAGACCTTCACGTACGGGCTGTTCAGACGGGCCGTCACATTCCAGTCGATATTGCGGACATCATCTCCGAACTGATACTCGCGGACTTCCGAAAAGGCCATACCACGTCCCTTGAAGGCCGTATGGTACTGTCCGGCAAAAATATTGCGCGACAGACCGCGGGTCTTGATTTCAATCTGGCGGACCTTTTTCAACAAATCGCTCGTTTCCATTGCTGATTATCGCATTAACCTGAATTATTCATAAAAA